>JAQUTD010000118.1 GCA_028709955.1 Bacteroidales bacterium
ATGTAGCGCATAGTCATTTTTCCTTGATTGTTTCGTCCACCACTTTTCTTCACACCAAACACTAAAGATTTCTCAGGCTTTGAAGCAGTAATTTCATCAAAAGTACTTGCTACCTTGAAACGTTGTCCTGGCGTTGTTGGTTTTAATTTTTTTAAAGCCATTTGTCTCTATTCTTAAATATTGCTATAAAAATCTATTGTATCACCTTCGGCTAACATTATGATAGCCTTTTTAAAATCAGATGATTTCCCTTTAATAAATCCAGCTTTTGTATAGCGAGATTTATTTTTTCCGTTATAGTTCATAGTATTTACTCTATCAACTTTAACATTATATAAAGACTCTACTGCCTTTTTTATTTCTATTTTATTTGCTCGTTTATTAACTATAAAACCAAAACGATTTGAAAACTTTTCTGTCGTTTTTGTCATTTTCTCAGTAATAATCGGCTTAACTATGATTTCCATTTTTATCTTGTTAAATGTTAATTATTCTTACAAAATTAAGAATTAGAGATTAAATTTTCCAATTCCTTTATTGCTGTTTCAGAAAAAATTACATTGTTTGCACGTAATAAATCGTATGTATTGACTGATTTTGCATCAGTTACGCTCACACTGTCTATATTACGAGCCGACAAAATTACAAAATTATCTTGATTATTCAACACAAAGAGTGATTTTTTTTCTCCTAAATTCAAATCGCCAATTACTTTCATCATGTTTTTAGTCTTAGGAGTGTCAAAATTAAAATCTTCAACAACTATTAATTTCTCTTCCTTAACCTTATATGATAATGCAGAAACACGAGCCAATTTTTTAACTTTCTTGTTTAATTTGAAAGAGTAATCTCTTGGTCTTGGGCCAAATGCTCTACCTCCACCAACAATTGTTGGACTGTTTGTATCTCCAGCTCTGGCTCCACCAGTTCCTTTTTGACGTTTCAATTTTCTGGTTGATCCAGAAACTTCAGAACGTTCTTTTGATTTGTGAGTACCTTGACGATTATTTGCAAGAAATTGTTTTACATCTAACCAAATTGCGTGATCGTTTGGCTCAACTCCTAAAAAAGATTCACTAACTTCAATTGTTCGGCCAGTGTCATTTCCATTTATATTATAAACTTTTAGCTCCATCTCTCAAGTTTTAAAATTGAACCCTTTGGACCTGGAACAGATCCTTTTACTATTACTAAATTCTTTTCTTCAATTACTTTGAGAATTTGTAGGTTTTGAACTTTAACTCTCTTGCCTCCTGTTCTTCCAGCCATTCTTAAGCCTTTAAATACTCTTGATGGATAAGAAGACGCTCCAACTGAACCAGGAGCACGTAATCTATCGTGTTGTCCATGAGTTTTATCACCTACTCCATGAAAACCATGGCGTTTCACAACACCTTGGAAACCTTTACCTTTAGAAATACCTACAACATCAACATACTCTCCTTCTCCAAACACATTACAAAGTAAAGTTTCTCCAAAAGTTTTTTTATGACCATCTTCAAAACGTGAAAATTCTGCAACATGTCTTTTAGGTGTAGTACTTGCTTTTGCAAAGTGACCTTTCATTGGTTTGGTACAATTCTTTTCTTTCTTTTCTTCAAAAGCAAGCTGAAGAGAAGTATAACCATCTTTTTCTAAGGTTCTGATTTGTGTTACTACGCAAGGACCAGCTTCAATAACTGTGCACGGTTGTTGTTTACCGGAGGCATCATAAATACTGGTCATTCCAATTTTTTTTCCAATTAAACCTGACATTTCTTGTTTTTGTTTTAATAAATACTCAGCATGCCTTAATGCATAGGCTGATTGTTTAACATAAATTATTTAAGCTATCGCCAACTCTGTTAAACCTTAATTTCTACTTCAACTCCACTTGGAAGCTCTAATTTCATTAAAGCATCTATTGTTTTTGCTGAAGTGCTGTAAATATCCAACAATCTCTTATAAGAACTCAATTCGAATTGCTCTCTTGCTTTCTTATTAACGAAAGTTGCACGGTTAACTGTAAAGATTCTTTTGTTGGTTGGTAGTGGAATTGGTCCATTAACAACTGCTCCAGTTAATTTTACAGTTTTTACGATTTTCTCAGCAGATTTGTCTACTAAGTTATGATCGTATGATTTTAATTTAATTCTAATTCTTTGACTCACGTTATTTGTCTTTATATTAGTTTTCTTATTATTTTTTTAATACAGATTCAGTAACATCTTTTGGAGCTTCAGAATAATGTGAAAATTCCATTGTAGAATTTGCACGTCCAGAAGTTATAGTTCTTAATGAAGTTACATATCCAAACATTTGAGAAAGTGGCACCTTCGCTTTAACCGCTTGAATACCTACCTTAGCTGTTATGCTTTCAAGAATTGCTCTTCTACGATTTAAATCTCCAGTTACTGCACCTAAATAAGTGTCTGGTGTTGTTACTTCTAAAGACATAATTGGTTCTAAAAGAATTGGTTTTGCCTTTCTTGAAGCTTCTTTAAATGCAATTTTAGCACATAGTTCAAATGAAAGTGCATCCGAGTCTACAGCATGGTAAGAACCGTCAAGAACAGTTACTTTCAGACTCTCAACAGGGTATCCACCCAACACTCCATTTGTCATTGCTAGTTTGAATCCTTTTTCAATTGGAGCAATAAATTCTTTTGGAATATTACCACCCTTAACTTCGTTTACAAATTGAAGTCCTTTAAATCCTTCCTCTGCTGGTTCTAAACGGAATAGAATGTCTGCAAATTTACCTCTACCACCAGTTTGTTTTTTGTAAACTTCTTTATGTTGACATGAAGTTGTGATTGCTTCTTTATAGGCAACTTGAGGAGCTCCTTGATTAACTTCAACGTTAAACTCACGTCGCATACGATCTAAAATAATATCTAAATGTAATTCGCCCATACCTTGCATAACTGTTTGACCAGATGCTTCGTCAGTATTTACTCTGAGAGTTGGATCCTCTTCAACAAGTTTTGTTATTGCATTATTAAACTTATCAACATCTGCTTGTTGTTTTGGCTCAATTGCAATTGAAATAACTGGTTCTGGAAAAGTAATAGATTCCAAAACTATTGGATGGGATTCGTCACAAAGAGTGTTTCCAGTTTTTATATCTTTAAATCCTACAGCAGCACCAATATCTCCAGCCTCAATTTTGTCAAGAGGATTTTGCTTATTTGCGTGCATTTGAAGAATACGAGAAATACGTTCTTTTTTTCCTGTTGAAGCATTATAAACATACGAACCTGCTTCTAAGGTGCCAGAATAGACACGGAAAAAACAAATTCTTCCAACATATGGATCAGTTGCTATCTTAAATGCTAAGGCAGAAAAGGGAGCTTTTGAATCAGCATGACGACTTTCTTCATTTTCAGTTTTTGGATTAATACCAGAAACTTCTGGGGTATCCATTGGACTTGGTAGGAAAGCAGTGATAGCATTAAGTAGGTTTTGAACCCCTTTATTTTTGAAGGCTGTACCACACAAAACTGGAATAATTTTCATTGAGCAAGTTGCCTTACGTATATGATATATCATCTCTTCTTGAGTGATTGAGTTTTCATCATCCATATATTTCATAAGAAGAGATTCATCTTCTTCAGCAACACCTTCAATAAGCATTTTCCTATATTTAGCAGCAACTTCTTTTAAATCTTCCGGCATTGGAATTTCATACATAGTTGTACCATTAGATGCATCATCATACATCAAGGCTTTGTTTGAAATCAAATCTATAACACCTTTAAATAAATCTTCTTGTCCAATTGGAATTTGAAGAGGAACAGGATTTGCACCTAAGCGTTCTTTTAATTGAGTTACAACATTAAAGAAGTCAGCACCAGCACGATCCATTTTATTAATGAAGGCAATACGTGGGACATGATATTTGTCAGCTTGACGCCATACAGTTTCTGATTGTGGTTCAACGCCACCAACAGCACAAAATAGAGCCACAGCTCCATCTAATACACGTAATGAACGTTCAACCTCAACAGTAAAGTCAACGTGACCGGGAGTATCGATAATATTAATCTTATAATGATTTTGGTCATAGTCCCAAAACACTGTTGTTGCAGCTGAAGTAATAGTGATACCACGTTCTTGCTCTTGAGCCATCCAGTCCATAGTTGCAGAACCTTCATGAGTTTCTCCAATCTTATGGTTTTTTCCTGTAAAAAATAAAATACGCTCTGTAGTTGTGGTTTTACCCGCATCTATATGAGCCATGATACCAATATTCCTTGTATATTTTAAATCTGCCATTGTTTTATCTTTCTTCCTTCAATAATTAGAATCTAAAATGAGAGAAAGCCTTATTAGCTTCCGCCATTCTATGAATATCTTCTTTCTTTTTATATGCTGAACCTTCTTCTTTGGAAGCAGCAATAATTTCGCTAGCTAAACAAAGTGCCATGGTTTTTTCATTTCTTTTTCTAGAGTAACCAATCAAACTTTTCATACCCATCGATTGTTTTCTCTCAGCACGTATTTCAGAAGGGATTTGGAAAGTTGCGCCACCTATTCTGCGACTACGAACCTCAACATTTGGAGTAACATTAGTTAATGCTTTTTTCCAAATTTCTAATCCATTTTCTTTTGTACGCTCACTAACAATATCTATAGCATCATAAAAAATATTATAAGCTGTTGTTTTTTTACCCTTCAACATAATATTGTTAACGAATTTAGTTACAATTGTTTCGTTAAATTTTGGATCTGGAAGGATAATCCTTTTCTTTGGTCTGGCTTTTCTCATTTTATAGTAAAGCTATGTTAATTATTTCTTAAACTAAATTATTTTTTTCCTGCCTTAGGACGTTTTGTTCCATACTTAGAACGTCTTTGTTTTCTACCATCAACACCAGCAGTGTCTAAAGCACCACGGATAATATGATAACGAACACCTGGAAGATCCTTAACACGACCACCTCTAATCATTACAATAGAGTGTTCTTGTAAGTTATGGCCTTCACCAGGAATATAGGCGTTCACTTCTTTTTGATTTGTCAAACGAACCCTTGCAACTTTTCTCATTGCAGAATTTGGCTTTTTTGGAGTTGTAGTGTAAACTCTGGTACAAACACCACGACGTTGAGGACATGAATCTAATGCAGGAGATTTACTCTTGTATTCCATATCACTACGTCCTTTACGAACTAATTGTTGAATTGTTGGCATATCTTAATTTAAAATTAATATATATCTTTTTTACTTTTTCCTTGCTAAAAACGGGTTGCAAAGGTATTATTAAAATTTCAATCACACAATATTTAATAAAAATAAAATATATCTTCACAAATACTATGCTAGTTAAAACCTCCAATACTAACGTCTTAAAAACCATAGCCACTTGGTTTACAATAAGATTTATTTTTTTGTGTCCAACCCAATTACTCTTTAGAACAAAGAATAAAACAACACTAAAAAAACGTTACCATATTTTTGGGAGTGCAAAATTACAAAAAAAAATACAACTACCAAATAATTAAGCATATTTATTTATTTTTGGTTGTAAAATAAAAAAAAAGTTGGTATTTTGAATAAAAGTTTGTTTCTTTGCCAAACAAAATTTTAAAAGAACAAAGAATATGAAAAAATTTGAATGCGAATTATGTGGTTACATCTATGACCCACAAGTAGGAGATCCAGACGGTGGAATAAAACCAGGAACATCATTTGAAGATATCCCAGAAGATTGGGTATGTCCATTATGTGGAGCAGGAAAAGAAGATTTCGTTGAAATAGACTAATATTATTTCAACAAAAATCAACAAAAAAGGCTGTTTTCAATATG
>JAQUTD010000119.1 GCA_028709955.1 Bacteroidales bacterium
ATGCAAATATTTCTGAAAAAGGTGTTGCTGGAGATATGCTTTCTCATACTTATGATGTTAGAATTAAAATAAATAATAGCAGAAATGAACTTCTCCCTGGTATGGTTTGTAATGTTTCTATTCTTAAAAAAGGAGAAACTGAAAACATTGTTTTACCAAATAGCTGTATTCAAATAGGTAATGACAATAATAAATTTGTTTGGATTGATAATAATGGCCTTGCTGAAAAAAGAATTATCCAAACAGGAGGTTTTGTTGGTGATGGTGTTATAGTTAGTGGAGGGTTAAGTGATGGTGATAAAGTTATTGTTGAAGGGAATAATAAGGTTAGTCAAGGAATGAAAATTAGAGTGAAATGAAAAAGAAAATAGGAATAATTGAATGGGCGATGAAGTATCGCCAAATAATAATACTTTTTGTTTCATTATTAGTTGTATTTGGTGTTTACTCTCTTGTTGTCATGCCAAAGCAAGAGTTCCCAATATTTACTATTCGTCAAGGTTTGGTTGTTGGAGTTTATCCAGGTGCTACATCTGAAGAAATTGAAGAACAATTGACTAAACCTTTGGAAGAGTTTATTTTTAGTTTTAAGGATGTAAATAAAGCTAAGACTGTTTCTCAAAGTAGAGATGGAATGGTTTTTATCATGGTTGAATTGAATGACGATGTAAAAAACAAAGAGGAGTTTTGGGCTAAGTTCAAACTAAGATTATCTGAGTTGAAGGCCTCTTTGCCTTCTGGGGTTTTGGCTGTAATTGCAAAAGATGATTTTGGTGACACTTCTTCCATTCTTTTAACCTTGGAATCAAAAGATAAGAGCTATAAAGAACTTGAAGAATATTTAAAAGATTTAAAAGCCAAGCTTAGAAAGATTGAATCGGTTTCTAACTTAAGAGAGGCTGGTCTTCAAAAAGAACAAATAAGTGTTTATATAGATCAAGACAAGTTAGCACTTTATGCAATTAACAACACAACTCTCGCTGCAAATCTCTTTTCGCAAGGTTTTACTACCATGAGTGGATCAATAAGAAATCCAAAATACCTTGTCCCTATTCATATTAAGAGTACTTATAATTGTGAGTACGATGTTGCCGAGCAGGTTGTTTATTCCGACCCTATGGGAAACAATATTAAACTAAAAGATATTGCTCGAATTGTAAGAGAATATCCTGATGGCAATAATCACATAACTAATAATGGGAAGAACTGTATTTTGCTCTCAATGGAAATGAGAGAGGGCTATAATATTGTTAAAATGGGAAAGGATGTAAATAAGATTCTAAAAGAATTTGAAAAAACTTTGCCAGATGATGTTGTTTTGTATAAAATTACCGATCAGTCACAAGTTGTCGGAGATAGTGTTTATACATTTTTAAAAGAATTGCTTATTGCCATTTTGGCTGTCATCCTTGTTGTTATTCTTCTTATGCCTCTTAGAGTTGCTTCGGTTGCAGCTTCAACAATACCTATTACCATTTTTATTTCCTTAGGAATTTTCTTTACTTGTGGATTTGAACTAAATACCGTTACTCTTGCTGCATTGATTGCTACCTTGGGGATGATTGTAGACAATTCTATTGTTATAATTGATTGCTATATGGAAAAGCTTGATAAAGGAGAAGATAATTGGCAAGCTGCAATTCATAGTGCTAAGGAGTTTTTCCCTTCTATTTTCTCTGCAACTCTTGCCATATCCATTACCTTTTTCCCTTTCCTTATTACAACAAGTGGTACAATTAATGACTTCTTAGTTTCATTCCCTTGGGCTATTACCATTATTTTAGCTATTTCTCTTTTAGTTGCTCTTTTGCTTATTCCTTATATGCAATTCTTCTTTATTAAAACAGGATTTAAAGGTAATAGATTAATATTAAAAAAAAACGAAAAGGCTAAAAGAAAAAACTTCCTTGATTATATACAAATGTACTACGATGTTCTAATTGAAAAATGCTTTAAAAATCCAAAGAAAGTAATACTTATTGGAGTAAGCTCTGTTATTCTTGGAGCAATTATGATGTTTGGTATTTTACCTATGCGTATATTGCCTTATGCTCAAAGAAATCAATTTGCAGTTGAAATATATTTGCCAAAAGGTTCATCTATTGAACAAACAGAACAAGTTGCTGATAGTGTTGAAACCATTTTGAAGAAAGACAAAAGAGTAGTTTCTGTAACTGCATTTATTGGTGAAGGCTCCCCTCGTTTTCACGCTTTATATGCTCCCCAACTACCTGGAAATAATTATGCACAATTTATTGTAAACACTAAGAGCAATGAAGACACTGAAGATATACTTAATGAGTACACTGACAAATATTTGAACTATCTCCCAAATGCTAGAGTTCGTTTCAAACAGTTAGAGTATTCAGTTGCAACTTATCCAATTGAAATAAGACTTAAGGGAGATAATAAAAAAGACCTAAAGGCTGCATCTGAAGAAGTAAAGAAAGCTATGGAAAAAGTTGATGCTTTAACCTTGGTTCAAAGTAATAATGGAGAACAGCTTTCAGGTGTTTCTATCAATTTGAATGAGAATGAAATTAGCCGCTTGGGTATAAATAGGACATCTGTAGCTTTAAATATGGCTATGAAATATAGTAGCGGTATCCCTATTACAACTGTTTGGGACAAGGACTATCCTATGAGTGTTGTTTTAAAAAGCGACAGAAATCACTCAACTAATTTCAATGATATTTCTAATGAATATATTTCTGCTTGGGGTGGTGCTTCTGCTGTGGCTCTAAGGCAAATTTCTGAAGTAAAACCCGATTGGAATGAAGGTAATATTGTACATAGGAATGGGATTAATTCTATTTCTCTTCAATCAGATATTAAAAGAGGAACAGTTGCTTCTGAGGTCACAAAAGAGGTTATTAAAGAGATTGACAAAGTAAAACTCCCAAAAGGAGTAAGCTATGAAGTGGGTGGAGCAGCTGAAGCTGATTCTGAATTTCTTATTCAAATTATATACGGACTTATTATTGCTATTCTAATCATATTCTTTATTCTTCTTTTCCATTTCAAGAGAATTAATTTAGCCTTACTTATTCTCCTATCGGTTACTCTATGCTTGTTTGGAGCATCCTTTGGAATTTGGATTATGGGGCTTGAGCTTAGCGTAACTGCTATTTTGGGAATTGTTAGCTTAATGGGAATTGTGGTTAGAAATGGTATAATAATGATTGACTATGCTGAAGAATTAAGAAAAGAAGAGATGAATGTTTATGATGCTGCTTTAAATTCGGCTAAGAGAAGAATGCGTCCAATTTTCCTAACATCAGCTGCTGCTTCCATGGGAGTTATTCCAATGATTATTGGTGGTAGCGTATTATGGTCTCCAATGGGTTCTGTTATTTTCTTTGGAACAATAATTTCTATGTTATTAATAATTACTGTTCTTCCTGTTTCATACTGGATAATATTTGTTAGAGCTGATAAAATTAAAGAGAAAAAACTAATTAAAGAGAAAAAGAAACTACAAACACAACAAATTGCTTAGGTTATGAAAAAGATATTTTTATTTATATATATTTCCCTGTCTTTTTCTATGACAGGGGTTTCTCAAAGCATATACTCTCTTGAAGAGTGTAAGAAACTTGCCCTTGAGAACAATACTAAGGTTAAAAATAGCATGCTCGATGTTGAAATTTCCAAACAAACACAAAAGGAAGTTTTCACTAAACTATTTCCTAATGTTTCAGCAATGGGTGTTATTGCAAAGTCTAATGAAGGGATGATTCAAAAACAAATTCAAATGCCCCCTATCCTTTCATCTTTCCTTGACCCAATTAATATTGAAGTTTTCAAAAACGCAAAAACAGCAAATATCTCTGCAATACAACCTGTGTTTGCCGGAGGACAAATTGTTAATGGAAATAAATTAGCAAGCATAGGGGTTGAAGTTAATCAACTTAAGGTTAAGTTAACTGAAAACGAAGTTAATCAACTAACTGAAAAATACTTTTGGCAAATTGTCTCTTTAAAAGAAAAAACAAAGACTATTGATGCCATTGAAGCTCAACTTATTGAAATTCACAAAACTGTTAAGGTTGCGGTTCAAGCAGGGATAACAACAAATAATGACCTTTTGAAAGTGGAACTCAAACAACAAAGTGTTGAAAGTGCAAGACTAAAGGTTGAAAATGGGATTAAAGTTAGTAAGATACTTTTAGAACAGCATATTGGAGTTAGAGATTCTTTGTTTGATATTTCTTTTAGTGAGTTTCCACAAATACTTTCTCCTGTACAATTTTACGCCTCTCCAAATAGTGCTGTTTTGAATAGGACAGAAAGTCAATTGTTGGATAAGAGTGTGGAGGCTGCAATTATTCAAAAAGATATGGCTATTGGTAAAAATTATCCTGTACTTGCTGTGGGTGCAAGCTATATTTATCACGACTTATTAAAAAATAATACTGACTTTGGAATGGTGTTTGCAACTGTTTCTGTCCCTATTTCTTCATGGTGGGGAGGATCTCATGCAATTAAAAGAGAAGAGCTGAAACTACAACAAACTCAAAACACAAGTCAAAATGCTAAGGAAATGATGCAAGTGGAGATTCAAGCCAAATGGAATGAACTGGAAGAAGCCTACAAGCAAGTTCTAATTAGTGAAAAAAGTATTATTTCTGCAAAAGAAAATCTTAGAATAAGCAAAGATTATTATAACGCAGGCATAAGCTCTTTAAGTGATTTGCTTGAAGCACAAACCTCTCTTCAAAACACCTTAGACCAACGAACAGAAGCAAAAACCAATTATCAAACCAAGTTAAGCTCATACCTTCAAGTAATAGGGAAATAAATATATTCTTATTAAACTAAGAGATATGAGCTAACTGTTAATTATGAGATTTTATATTTTTGAGTTATAATTGAAAAAAAATTGTATCTTTACATAATATAGCCTAAAATATCCTATATGAGGACTATTTATTATTGAGTCTCTTCCATAAAAAAAACTTTCATAAAATTCATTAAAACGAAAGATGCACATCTTTTGAGTAACTAATCTTCATTAAAAAAGTATTAAATCAAGTTTACACAGAAAAAGTTTTCGTTTACTGAGAAATAATCTTTGTTTAATTTCAAAAAACTTAATTAAAAATAATGGTTTAACTTCCAAAAATTAAATTCTATAATTGGTTATTGAAAATTAAGAAGTAGTTTTTTATTCTGACAATAATGAAATAAAATCCTTTATAGAACAAAAGATTAAGTATTTTTTACTAATTTATAGGTAAGGTTATTTTTTCTTTCTATCTTTGTGCCTCCAATTACATGGAATAAATTATTCTGTGTGGTTTGTTATTTGGTTTATTATTACATTAAATATTGATATGAAAGAAAGTAAATTAGGATTAGACTTTAAAAAAATTGATTATGCTAAGCAAATAGCAAGAAATATATCTAAAGATGTTCAAACTTTTGTCGATAGCTATTCTACTGTTGCTGTTGAACGTACCTTATGCAGATTGATGGGAATTGATGGTGTTGATTCAAATGAAGTTCCTCTTCCAAATGTTTTAGTTGATTTTATTCAAGATAAAGGAATGCTTAAACATGGGGTTTTATTTCTCTTAGGTAATGCCATTATTACTACTGGCTTAACTCCTCAACAAATTGCTCAGAAAACTGCTCTCAACGAATTAGATATAACTACTCTACCTCTTAATAATGAAGAAAAAGCAAAACAAGCTCTTCAACCATACATCAATCAAAGTATTGAACGTATTGCAAATAACCGTAAAAAAAGAGAAAATTTTATTGC
>JAQUTD010000013.1:0-1484 GCA_028709955.1 Bacteroidales bacterium
GACTTAACTCTTATATTCGATCAGCCAATTCAAAGTCCAATTAATCAAAACGAGGTTAGTGATGAAATTGATGTTGAGAAGATAATAGAGTTTACACAAACTCAAGAATTGAAACAGTTAGTTGATGAATTTTCTTCAACTTCAATTCAGCAAATAGATGAATATGAAAAGGAAGTGGAAGAAATAAGAAAAGAAGATCAGTCAATACCAACCGATATAATGGATAAAGTGAAAACAAGTCAAATAAAGGATAGTTTTAAGGATGAAGTGAAAGGTATAAAATTACCTACTTTTTATGTTAATAACAATGTGGAATCATTATTTAATGGTAAAGGAGATTCTATATTATTAACCAAGAATTATTTATTAAAAGGGTTTGATTTAAGTACTCAAGATAAAAATATTGATTTGACTATTACCACATCAGATATGGCAAAAATTGATTTGAGTGAGAGAAATAAGGATGAATATATTCCTCAATATCAAAAAGTGTCTGCATCTGCAAGAGAAGGATTTGTTGAGTATTTTAAGGGTCTTTCTTCTGAAGGAAAGAAAAATAAGATTATTGAAACCATTTCAAGGATTATTGGAAACATTAATGAAATTTCTCAACCACATATTAAAAGTTATGTGAGCGATATTATTATAAAGCTAAATGCTGATAAGATAGATGAGATTGCTAATGATGAATATGGTTATTCTCAAATTATTAGGCATAAAATAGAACAATTGGTTGATAAATATACTCAAAAACAGTTCTATAATTTATTGGATTTAGGAACAATTAAGTGTGAAAAGAACTTTGCTTTCCCTAAAAGAATTATCCCTAAAAATGGTATTGGTTATATCCAAAAGAATCTATATACAGAAGAAGATTCTATGAATGAATTTGAAAAAAGAGTAATTTCTCAGATTGCAGAATTAGATAATGTTGTTTTTTGGCATCGTAATTTAAATAAAGGTAAAGGGTTTATGATAAATGGGTTTATGAATCATTACCCAGACTTTATTATTAAATTGAAAAATGGTAAGATAATTGTAATAGAAACTAAAGGAGATTATTTAGATAATACAGATAGTAAGGATAAAATTAAATTAGGGAATACTTGGGCAATAAAAGCAGGAGATGATTATCGTTATTATATGGTTTTTGAAAATAATAGATTAGATGGTGCTAAAAGTATTAGTGAACTAATTGATATTATTAAGAATATTCAATAATTTATTTGCTATGATACAAATACTTGCTATTTTAGGTGCGTTCTTTATGATAGTTTTTACCATTGTTATTATATGGATGCTTTGGAAAGCTTTAAAAGACGATTGTCGAGGTTTTAAAAATAGTTTGAAAAAGGATGATAATAATGAGGATAATACTACTATAAATATTACTCTTAACATTAAGGATTCAAAATCTGATACTTAATTTTGTAACAAAAAAAGGATAACATATCTTAGTTAATGGTTAGTGATTAATTGTTAAT
>JAQUTD010000013.1:1584-27330 GCA_028709955.1 Bacteroidales bacterium
TAATGGTTTAATAAATTACTTTTATTTAAATTCTGAACTAAAAATTAATATTTAGAACAAATTTTCAATTACAAAGATATGATATTTAGGAGCAAATGTCAAGTAATACTCTTTTTATTGAGTTTTTAGAAGGTGTATGATAGGTTGACAAAGGCGTGGAATGTTGTGCTTCCTCCTACGGTTTTTTCTTCTTTCATTCCGTCGAAGTAGCGTGTGGTTGTGGTGCTTCCATAGCTTGAGAAGTCTAAGGTTAGTCCTACGGAAAAATGTTTATTTAACATTTCTTTGTATGAGAGGTAGGCTACATAGTTTATTCTTCCTATTGAGGGGGTTTTCTGGTATGTTCCGCCTGCTCCTATTTTGAAAAATTTTGGGGATTGGGGCTTGAGAAAGTTGTAGGTGAATATTAGATTGTAGATGAACAGGTCGGAGTTATAGGATATGTTATTGTAGCGTATGTAGGTGATTAGTGATATTTTTTTGTTGTAGTCTATTTCATAGTATGGCAGGAGGTTTAAATAGTGATTTCCTCCAAATTTTACTTTATAGGGTTCTGAAAATCCAAGAATATCATAGACTTTATATCCTCCCAACATTATCGGCGTTAGGTTTAGCCCTATGGTGTGATGAAATTTTGATATCTTCTTTTCGTTTACAATTAGTCTTTCTTTTTGTGTTGGGATGATTTGGGAATTGACCTTAAGAGTGATTATTAGTAGTAGTAGTGCCAAAATTAGTTTCTTTGTTATTTGCATGGTGTCAATTTTTTGGTTGTTTGATTGGGCAAATATACAATTTTATATATAAAATAATTATAATATGTAAAAAAAGGCAACTCAAATCAATGAATTGCCTTTTTGTGTGCTTAGTTATTTTAGGTATCTACTATTTGTTTACCTTAAATTTGGTTACTCCATCTTTTATGAATGATACTATTTGGTTGGCTGATGCAAGTCCTGCGTTTAGGTTTGCTTCTGCTGTTTCTGCTCCCATTTTTTTAGGTGATGCAAATACTCTTGTTCCAAATTTTTGATTTAGTTCTTCTTGGTTTGATGCAGCAATGTCGGTTGCATATTTCATGTCTTGTCTTTCTTCCAAAAGTTTTAACATGTCTTGTTCGTTGATAACTTCTTTTCTTGCTGTGTTAATCAAACATCCTCCCTTTGGCATTTTTGAAAGCAATTCATAGTTTATTGAATTCTTTGTTTCTGCTGTTGCTGGAATGTGTAGGGATACAAAATTACATGTTGAATATAATTCTTCTGCTGTTTTGCATGTGTGTATTCCTTCTTTTTCCATTTGCTGTTCTGTTACAAATGGGTCGAATGCGTACACTTCCATTGAAAATCCTTTTGCTATTTTTGCAACAAGCTTTCCAACGTTTCCATAGGCATGTATTCCTAATTTCTTTCCTTTTAGTTCTGAGCCTGTTCCTGGATTGAAGCAATTTCTTGCCATGTAAATCATCATTCCTATTGCAAGTTCGGCAACGGCATTTGAGTTTTGTCCTGGAGTGTTCATTGCAACAATTCCTCTTTGTGTGCATGCTTCAAGGTCGAGGTTATCGTAGCCTGCTCCTGCTCTAACAACAATTTTTAGGTTTTTTGCTGCCTCAATAACTTCTTTTGTTACTTTATCGGAACGAACTATTAGTGCATCTACATCGGCAACTGCTTTGTAGAGATCATTAACGTCGGTGTATTTTTCTAAAAGAGCTAATTCAAAACCTGCTCCTTCAACAATATTTCTTATTCCGTCAACCGCTGCTTTTGCAAATGGTTTGTCGGTTGCTACTAATACTTTTGTCATAAGATTATGCGTTTAATTTTTCAAATTCTTGCATACATGCAACTAATGCTTCAACTGATTCTTTTGGACATGCGTTGTAGATTGATGCACGGAATCCTCCAACTGAACGGTGTCCTTTAATTCCAACCATGCCTCTTTCTTTTGCAAATGTCATAAAATCTGCTTCTTTTTCTTTGTATTCTTCGTTCATAACAAAACATACGTTCATAATTGAACGATCTGCCTTTTCTGCTGTTCCTTTGAACATTTTGTTACGATCAATTTCGTTGTAGATTAGATTGGCTTTTTCAACGTTGATTTTGTTCATTGCTTCAACTCCGCCAAGTTCTTTAACCCATTTTAGGGTTTCGTGCATAACAAAAATTGGGAATACTGGAGGTGTGTTGAACATCGATTTATCTCTTGGTTCTGCTCCAAAATGAGTTCTGTAGTCAACCATTGTTTGAAGTTTTCTATCAACTTTTCCAAGAATGTCTTTTCTTACAATAACAAAGGTTACGCCTGCAGGTCCAACATTTTTTTGAGCACCACCATAAATTAGGGCATATTTTGAAATATCAACAGGGCGAGACATAATGTCGGATGACATATCGGCAACTAAGTTGATTGGTGAGTCGATGTCGGTTTTAATTTCTGTTCCGTAAATTGTGTTGTTGGTTGTGATGTGGAAATAATCGGCATCGGTAGGAATTGTGTATCCTGTTGGAATATATGAGTAGTTTTTATCTTCCGATGAAGCTACAACTTCAACATCTCCATAAAATTTTGCCTCTTTAATAGCTTTCTTTGCCCAAACTCCTGTTTGAAGATATGCAGCTTTTTTGTTTAAAATGTTTGCTGCAACATGGAAGAATTGAGTTGAAGCACCACCTCCAAGGAATATTACCTCGTAGTTTTCTGGAATTTTTAATAAATCTCTCCACAATGCTTCTGTTTCAGCCATAATTCTTTCCCAACCTGGTGTGCGGTGAGAAATTTCAAGCAGACCTATTCCAGTCCCGTCAAAATCACGAATGGCTTCAATTGCTGATTCAACTGCTTGTTTTGGTAAAACGCATGGACCTGCGTTAAAGTTATGTACTTTCTTCATTTTAATTTATTATTTAAGGGTTTTTATTTACTATTATATAGATAATTATCTATATCCTTTTGCAAAGTTAGTACTTATTTTCAAAACAACAAGGAAAGAAATTAAATAATTTATTTCACTAATTTAATTATTTAGGAATTTTTGATTTATCAGGTCTAAGAAAAATATTACTTTTGCATAATATGAATTTAGAAAAACACTTAAAACACCCTATATTTGAAATTGTTCAAAAGGTTGCGGACGAAATGCAATTGGAAACCTATGTTGTTGGTGGTTGGGTTAGGGATGTTATATTGAAAAGGGATAGTAAGGATATTGATATTGTTTGCGTTGGCAGTGGGATTGAATTGGCTAAGAATGTTGCAAAAAATGTTGGCAGTCATTCGAAGGTGTCTATTTTCAAGAACTTTGGCACGGCTATGATTAATTATTATGAGGACAACTATAATTGGCAAATTGAGTTTGTTGGCGCAAGAAAAGAATCTTATAGTCATGAGAGTAGGAATCCTATTGTTGAGAATGGAACTTTGGAAGATGATCAAAACAGAAGAGATTTTACCATAAATGCAATGGCTATTTCTCTTAACAAAGAAACCTATGGAGACTTAATTGACCCCTTTAATGGATTGGTGGATATTGAAAACAAAATCATACAAACTCCTCTCGATGCCGATATTACCTTTTCGGATGACCCCCTAAGAATGATGAGAGCTATTAGATTTTCATGCCAGCTCAAATTTTATATCCACAACGACACCTTCGATGCAATTACAAGAAATTCACATAGGATTGAAATTATATCACAAGAAAGAATAATTGATGAGATGAATAAAATCATTCTCAGTTCCAACCCCTCCTATGGATTTCGTTTGATGGATAAATCGGGTCTTTTACAAATAATTTTTCCTGAATTGGTTGCTCTAAAAGGAACCGAACAAGTTGGGGAAAGAACTCATAAAGATAATTTTAAGCATACACTTGAAGTTTTAGATAATATTTCACTCTACACCAACAATTTATGGCTACGTTGGGCAGCAATTCTTCACGATATTGCAAAACCACTAACCAAGAGATATGAACCTCGGATTGGATTTACTTTTCATGCTCACGAAGTTAAGGGGGCTAAAATGGTTAAACATATTTTCAGACGGCTTAAACTCCCTTTAAATGATAATATGAAATATGTTGAAAAACTTGTTGGAATGCATTTAAGGCCAATCATTCTTGCCGAAGATATTGTTACCGATTCGGCTGTTAGGAGATTACTTTTTGATGCGGGAGATGATGTTGATGATTTAATGACTCTTTGTGTTGCTGACATTACTTCAAAAAACTATAATAAGGTTCAGCGTTTTAGAAAAAACTTTGAAATTGTACGTCAAAAACTTATTTCCTTAGAACAAAACGACAGGATAAGAAATTTCCAACCACCTGTTTCTGGAGAAGATATAATGGATATTTTCGATATTTCTCCTTGTAAGGAAATTGGATTGATAAAATCAACAATTAAGGAGGCTATTTTGGAAGGAAAAATTCCAAACGAAAGAGAAGCGGCTCTTGAATTGATGTTTATGGAGGCACAAAAACTTGGACTAAAGCCTAAGAAATGAAAAAGAGATTAATTGTGCTTGTGGGTCCAACTGCTGTTGGAAAAACCAAAGAAGCAATTGCTTTGGCTAAGAGTTTTGATACCGAAATTATTTCTGCTGATTCTCGTCAGTTTTTTAGGGAATTAAAGATTGGAGTTGCCTCTCCAACCGAAGATGAACTGGCTCAAAGAAAGCATCATTTTATTGGACATATATCAATTGAAAATGAATATAGCGTTGGACAATATGAAAAGGATGCATTAAAAAAAATCAATTTTCTTTTTGAGTCTTTTGATAATCTTGTTCTAACGGGAGGTAGTGGATTGTATGTTGATGGAGTTTTAAATGGGATTGATTCTTTGCCTGAGGTCAATCAAGAAATTAGAAAAGAACTAAACGAAATTTTTATTAATCAAGGTCTTCTCCCCCTCCAAATGGAGCTCAAAGAAAAAGATCCCGAATATTTTGTAAGAGTAGACCAACAAAACCAAATAAGACTTATTAGGGCATTAGAAATTATTCGTCAAACATCAAAACCATATTCGTCATTCCTCACCCAAACAAAAGCTAATAGAGATTTTGAGATAATTAAATTTGCACTTTTTAGGGAAAGAGGAGAGTTGATTGAAAGAATACATAATAGGGTTGATATGATGATTCAGCAGGGGCTGGAAAAGGAGGCTCAAGGGCTTTTGCCGTTCAAACACCTAACGGCACTTAACACTGTTGGCTACAAAGAACTTTTTAGATATTTTTCAAACGAAATATCACTCGAAAAAGCGATTGAAGATATAAAAACAAACACCCGCCGCTATGCTAAAAGGCAAATGACTTGGTTTAGAAAAGACAAAGATATTGTTTGGGTGGATGCAAAAAATAAAATTGACTGGAAATGCTTAGTAGAAAAAACAAAATAAAGATTCCTATAATTGTTATAATCACTCTTTTGAGCCTAAACTCATCAAAAACAATGGCTCAAATGGATGGTAATTTGATTTACAATCCTTCATTTGAAGAGTATTATACTTGTCCTCAAAAAATTGAACCCTATGGCTATATGTCTCAAGCCGTGGCTTGGTGGCAACCAACTGGGGGATCTGCCGATTATTATAATAAATGTGGTAGTAAGCAATGTAATGTTCCAAAAAATAAGCTTGGAATTCAAATGCCACGAACAGGAGTTGGAATGGTTGGCATCTACACTTCAAAAACAACTTATAGAGAATATATCCAAACTGAGTTTAAGGAACATTTGGAAGAGGGAGAAAAATATAAATTGACTTTTTATGTGAGTCTTTCGGAATATAGTTCGGGAGCTATTGCAACAATTGGGGCTTTATTTACAAATGACAGGATTGAGGAAAAAACTCGTGAAATGCTAACTCAAAAAATCACAACAAACTATGATAATGGAATTAGTCAATCAATATCCACTTATTTAAAACCTCAAATTGTCAACCCTTATAATAATCCTATTGTTGACACCGAAAAATGGACTAAAATTGAAGGAGAATATATTGCACTTGGTGGGGAGAAATTTCTTACAATTGGCAATTTCTATCCTTCCCCTCAAAGCAATCTGGTGGATTTAGCTTACTTAACATATCTTTTGCCAGGAGCTTACTACTACATTGACGATATTTCACTCGTTTGCCTTAGTTGCAAAGAAAAACAAGTTCTTCAAAACGAAATAACTATCACCAAAACTAAGGATGAAAAGCAATTTGAGGTTGGTCAAGTGGTTGTTATGGAGAATATATTCTTCGAATTCGATAAAAGTATTATTCTTCCTCAATCTTTTGTTGAGCTTCACAATCTTATCTCTCTGCTAAGCAAATATCCAACCATGAAAATTGAACTTTCCGGACACACCGACAACAAAGGCTCTGACCGTTACAACCAAAACCTATCTCATAGTAGGGTGAAAGCTGTTTATGATTATCTTGTTTCTCAAGGCATTTCTCCAAAACGCCTACAATATAGCTCTTATGGAGCCACTCAACCAATTGCCGACAACAAAACCGACCAAGGGAGATCAAAAAACCGAAGAGTTGAATTTAAAATCTTAGAGTTATAAAATATAATATGACAGAAACAGAGATACATCCTTTTATTGATGTAAGAATTGAGGATTATTGCAAAGAAAATGTGAGCAAAGAGCCAAAACATTTAGAGGAATTGGACAGGAAAACTCATCTTCATTTTGTTCGTCCAAACATGATTAGTGGCAACTGGCAAGGTACCTTTCTAAGACTAATTTCTAAAATGATTAACCCAAAAAATATTCTCGAAATTGGAACCTTTAGCGGCTACTCAACAATTTGCCTTGCCGAAGGGTTGCAAAATGGAGGAGTAATTCACACAATTGAAAAAGAAGAAGAATATGAGGACTTTTTGTTAGAAAACTTTGCTAAATATTCAAACAAAAACATAAAACTCCACATTGGAAAAGCTTTAGATATTATAATGAATATTGAAGAAGAATTTGATTTAATATTTATTGATGCAGACAAAGCCTCTTATGTTCAATATTATAATATTTGTGTTGAGAAATTACGAAAAGGTGGAGTGATAATTGCCGACAACATTCTATGGTATGGGAAAGTGGGCTTAAATCCTATGCCTCAAGATAAGGAAACACAAGCAATAAATAGGTTCAATCAAATTATTACTGAAGATACAAGGGTTGAAAACGTGATTATTCCTATAAGAGATGGACTAATGATGGGAAGAAAATTGTAGTTTTTTAAAACAAATATTCAATTACCAACCAAAAGGACTATGATTTGGGAAAAGAGAATTGGTAAAAAGTCCTTCATTGAGCATTCCCATTGAATTGAAGGCTGAATGATGATAAGGAATTAACATATATGGGTTGTTGGTTTCCAAAAAAGAAACTCTAATATTCAAAAAACTATTCTTCGACATTTCATAAGTTAAACTCGCATCAAAACCATAGCTATAAAGGCTTTGTGATTTGGGGTTAAGGCTTGGGGTTTGTAATGGATTGTACCTATCAAAAAAAGCTGTTACAAAAAGATCTAATTTTGGACTTAATTCAATATCCATACCTACATAGGCTGCATTATGTTTGTATCTATTTGCGTATGGAGCTCTATCAACAAGTGTGGTGTTTGAAGATTTTCCATTTAGCCATACATCTCCAGTCAAGAAACCTGCTCTAAGATGGGTTTGTTCATTCAATCTTACTCTAAATGAAGGCGCTATATGGGTTGATGTAAAATTTTCTCCAAAAAATCCTCTTCCAAAGCTTGCTCCCATTGAAATTTTATATTGAAATAAATGGTTTTCTTGGTTTATATAATCAGAACTATCAATATTTATTATAGAATCCTTTGGCAATAGGATTTCTTTTTCCTGAGCCATCAAACTTAAACTGAAAAAACTTAAAGCAATATATAGTATAATCCTTTTCATAATTATTAATAACGAAAGAACTTATGCTTTTATTCTAATATTTAATTTTATTTGAGAATAGGTCTAAATAATAAGCAAGGGTTATTGATATTACGTGTTGAGATGGCGATTTTGGTGATTCTATTTTTAAGTGTTCAAAGGAGTTGGATGTGTTTTGAATCCCTTTTTCAAGATAACGAAGAGAGAAATCGTAGGAATAGTCGTAGAGTGGTGTGAGACTGTATTGATAGGAAAGAGATATTTGAAACATTTTGTATTCAAATCCTAATCCTAATTCTAAACCTGCATCCCATCGATTGGTTCCTTCGGTCATAAAAGTAGCATCATAATCTTCATCTAAAAGTTGGTGAACTGTGTAGTCATATCCAATATAGCCATTATCTGCATCAGGTGTTATTGTTTGCTCGTGGCGATTTCTTGGCATTGTTTTTTCACCATAATGATCAAGAAAATGAGTTTCGCCTGCAACTCCAAATCCTAAATATCCTCCTGCTTGAACAAGAAAACGAAAATCATTACTAAATGAGTATTTCCAAACCAAATCAATTGGGAGTTGGACATAGTATGCTTGAGCTGTAATTTCAACGTTTTGGGAAAGATTACCTTGATTTTGAGTATTTAAATTATAGCCTTTGGTTGTAAAGATTAGTGAGGGTTGAATAAACCAAGGTCCTGCAATTTTAATTTGTCCTATTGCACCAACATTAAATCCATATTGGAAAGGCTTGGTGTCGGTGAAACCTACATAGGAAAGATCTTTATTGTAGAAAGCTAATCCATTATAAATATCCAATCCCTTGGCAGAAGTCAGGTCACTCATATTAAAACCAGCTCTTATTCCAAACCTATTTTCAGGTGCTCTATTGCTTCTTTGAGCATAAACGCTAACACCGCTTATTAGCAATAGAAGAATTGCTATAACTGATAAGATATTCTTTTTGTTCATATTTTCTTACTCTAAGTTCAATTTGCAAATATAATATTTCTTTGTTAAAGAATGCATAAATATTAGAAGAAAACTTGAAAATTGTTGAGTTTTATTATCTTTGCACTCTATGATGAATAAAGAAAAAAGAGATTTTATAAATGCTTTAATTCTGCCCCTTGGCTTTGTTTTTTTGCTTTGGGCAATAAAAATATTGGAAAATATTAGTGGTATTTCTTTATCCGACTATGGTTTAGAGCCTCGCACAATTGAGGGATTAAGGGGAATAATTACCATGCCTCTACTTCATGCTTCTTTTTCTCACTTAGCCTCAAACACCTTAGCGTGTTTGATTCTATTGTTTGGATTATATATTTTTTATAAAGAATTTGCCACTACCCTATTCATTATTTTCTATCTTATTTCAGGAATTGCTGCTTGGATAATTGGGACAAGCGGTTCAATACACATTGGAGCAAGTGGTTTGGTTTATTGTTTGGCTTGGTTCCACATTATTAGTGGTTTGATAAAAAGAGATAAGCCACGTTTGGCTTTTAGTCTTATTGTAATATTTCTTTATGGTGGAGTGGTTTGGGGAATATTCCCTATGTTTCAATCGAGTCCTAAAATAAGTTGGCAGGGTCATTTAGGAGGAGCAATAACAGGTTTTGTGTTTGCAATTTATTATCGCAATAGGGGGCTTTCGATTGCAAATGAAAATGAAGAATTGGAGGAGGAAATATCGGATGATGATCCTTATTGGCAAATTGATAATAGTCAAGAAGAAGAAGAAGAAGAAGAAGAAGAAAATAAAGAATAAAAAAATAGAGACACATTTTTCAACGCATCTCTATTTATAGTTTTATGGATTATTTATTTTTTGTTTTTAATATAATGATCTATGGCTTTTGCGGCTTGTTTTCCAGCTCCCATTGCAAGAATTACGGTTGCAGCTCCTGAAACAGCATCTCCACCAGCAAAAATACCTTCTCTTGATGTTTGTCCATTTTCATCGGCTACAATTCCTCCCCATTTTTCGGAATCAAGTCCTTTTGTAGTGTTAATTATTAATGGATTTGGATTTGTTCCAAGTGACATTATTACACAATTTGTTTCAATTTCATATTCACTGCCTACAATCTCAATTGGTCTTTTTCTACCACTTTGATCGGCTTCTCCCAACTCCATTCTAATACATTTTATTGACTTAACCCAACCTTTTTCATCACCAATAATTTCAACAGGGTTGTTCATGGTGTGGAATATTATTCCTTCTTCTTTTGCATGATGAACTTCTTCAACCCTTGCTGGCATTTCTTTTTCACTACGTCTATAAACAATATGAGTTTCGGCACCCAAACGTCGAGCTGTTCTTGCAGCATCCATAGCCACATTTCCTCCTCCAACAATAACTGCTTTTGTTCCTGGATATATCGGAGTATCATATCCTTCTTCGAAAGCTTTCATTAGATTTGAACGAGTTAGAATTTCGTTTGCAGATAATACCCCATTAAGATTTTCTCCAGGAATTCCCATAAACTTAGGAAGACCAGCTCCTGAGGCAATATAAACCGCTTCAAATCCTTCTTCATTCAATAGCTCATCAATTGTTATACTTTTTCCAACTATTACATCATTTATTATTGTAACACCAAGCTTTTTTACATTTTCAACCTCATATTGAACAACGTCTTTTTTGGGCAAACGAAACTCTGGAATTCCATAAACTAAAACTCCTCCTGACTCATGAAGAGCTTCAAAAATTGTTACTTCGTATCCTATTTTTGCTAAATCTCCAGCACAAGTTAATCCACTTGGCCCTGCTCCAACAATTGCAACTTTTTTTCCATTGGATGGTGCTTTTTTTGAAGTTTCAATATTATGTATTCTTCCCCAATCGGCAACAAAACGTTCTAATTTCCCAATTGCAACAGGTTCTCCCTTTTTCCCTATGATACATGTTTCTTCGCATTGTGATTCTTGAGGGCAAACTCTTCCACAAACTGCTGGCAGGGCAGTATCTTCTGCCAAAATATGAACAGCTGATTCAAAATCTCCTTCCTTAACTTTCGAAATAAATTGTGGTATTTTTACACTCACCGGACATTGTGTTACGCAACCAGGTTTTTTGCAATTAATACAACGTTGCGCCTCAGCAATTGCTTCCTCTTCATTGTAACCAAAACAAACCTCTTCAAAGTTTTGAGCCCTGATTATAGGGTCTTGTTCTCTAACTTTTATTCGTTTAAATTTTTCAACAACTATTTCTGCTGCTTTTTCCGATTCTTGAACACTTTGTGTTAAATTACATTGGTGCTTTGGTGTGTCGGTTGCAATTTCATGTGTTCTATACATGGTTTGACGTCTCATTGCTTCATCAAAATCAACAAGATGTGCATCAAATTCGGGTCCGTCAACACAAGTAAATTTAGTTTTTCCTCCAATACTCACCCTACAAGCTCCACACATTCCTGTTCCATCAACCATAAGAGTGTTTAAACTTACTGTTGTTTTAATATTGTATGTTTTTGTTAGTTGAGAAACAAACTTCATCATTATCATTGGACCAATGGCTATGATTTCGTCATAGTGTTTTGATTGATTGTCTATCAAATCCTTTATAACATCTGTAACCAAACCTTTATTTCCATTTGATCCATCATCTGTACATATATATAGATTTTTTGCAACCTTTTTCATCTCTTGTTCCAAAATAACCATGTCCGAGGTTTTGGATCCAATTATTACATCAACATCTAATCCTTGTTCTTTAAACCATTTTACTTGAGGATAAATAGGTGCTGTTCCAACTCCTCCTGCAACAAAAAGAATTTTCTTTTTCTCAAGCGTTTCTTTATCTTCATGTAAAAATTCACTTTCTCTTCCAAGCGGACCTACAACATCCTTAAAACTATCACCCACATTAAGCATAGCCATTCTTTGTGTTGATTTTCCAATTGTTTGAAACACTAAGGTAACGGTTCCTTTTTCGGAGTCAAAATCACAAATTGTTAGAGGTATTCTCTCTCCCTTTTCATCTATAATTACTATAACAAATTGACCTGGTTTTGCAGCTCTGGCAACCCATGGTGATTCAACATCCATTAAATAGATGTTTTCAGTTAGCTTTCTTTTGGATTGAATTTTGAACATAAATTCTGATATATTATTTAATTCTATTTATTGCTTTTCTACAAATTATTTTGACGGATTTTCTATCTTTTCTAATTCTTGTTGTGTTAAATTAAGTTCAAAAGATAATTTTTGTTTAGAACTTCTATTTAAAAGGATTAGGGTTAATGATAGAAAACAGAAAAATATATATAATTTATTTGATGACAAAATAAAGCCTATTGATGCTACAACAGTTATTAGGGTAAGGGAGTTTAATCTTTTTTTATTAATAGATTGATAGTCGTTTAGCTTCTGACCAAAGGGCAAGTCCTTGATTTTAATTAGTTCTGATTGATATTTTTTTCTTCCAATAATAAAGAAGCTTAGTATCAATATCATCATTATTATGGAGATATACATATTTATTTTGTTGTCCAGTCCAATATCGCCAACAACTAAAAAAACAAGATAAGCTGCAATTGAAATAATAATATTAATTATTAAATATTTGACATGCAGTCCGTTTAGGTTACTAATATAATTTTTCATCTGTTTTTTTGTTATTATTTAAGAGAGCAAATATATAAAAAAAAACCTTTTTACTTGTTGTTGTCCATTTTTTTTTTAATTTTGCAAAGTCGATTGGAGAAATTTAGATAAAATTATTCTTTCAAAATCGATTTTTCCCAAAACGTTCATTCATTAATCAGACGAAATTAACCAAAAATTTATTTATCATACAATCTTATATGTATAACAAATCTCAATTAGACACAAAATCTTTAGAAGAATTAAAAACAATTGCTGAAGAGCTTAAAATAACAAAAATCAGCAAACTTAAAGAACAAGATTTAATCTATAAAATTTTAGATCATCAGGCGGCAAATCCCAAAAAAGAAGATTTAGAAAAAGAAACATTCAAAACTCAAAAATCTCAAAAAAGGACGAGACTTAAACCTAAGCCAGTGGCTGAGTCAAATGTTGGTGATTCTAAAAATATTTCAGTTAAATCAACTGAAACTCCAAAAACAGATGTTAAAAAAAATATTCCAACAAAGGATAATATAAAGCAAAACAAACCTAATGTTTCAGAGCCAAAAACTCAACCAAATATTCCACCAAAAACTCAACCAAATAATCCAGCAAAAACCCAAAATAAAGCAGTTGAAAAACCTGTTAAAGAAATAAATAGTATTGAAATAATAGATTTTTCTATTCCTGAAATTCCTAAAATTCCTAACCTTGACGATTTTAAACCTACTGAACTCAAATTAAAACCTCAAATTATCAATAAAGAAATAAAAGAAACAAAGGAAACAAATATTGTGGTTGAGGAAACTAATAATGAACAAAGCATTGAAAATCCACAACATACTATTTCAAGAGAAGCTCCTCCAAAAATAAAAACTTACAATAAAGCTGAACAAAAGGATTATTCTCAAGAAAACAAATCAGAAACAACCACTGAAAATCCTAACTCACAACAAAACCAAACCCCAAAAATAGTTTACAATTTCGAAAAAGAAGGACTTATTCAATCAGAGGGTGTTTTAGAAATTATGCCCGATGGTTACGGATTTCTTCGTTCTTCAGATTATAATTATCTTAACTCACCTGATGATATATATGTATCTCAATCACAAGTTAAGCTATTTGGATTGAAAACAGGAGACACTGTTAGTGGAGAAATTCGTCCTCCAAAAGACGGGGAAAAATACTTTCCACTTGTTAAGGCGGAACTAATAAATGGTAGGACAACAGATCAAATTAGAGATAGGGTTCCTTTTGATTACCTTACTCCTCTTTTCCCGGAAGAAAAATTTAAACTTACGGGTCATAAATTAGAAACTTTATCTACAAGAATCATTGACTTGTTCACCCCAATAGGAAAAGGTCAACGTGCATTAATTGTTGCTCCTCCAAAAACAGGAAAGACAACACTATTAAAAGAAATTGCAAACGCAATAGCTGCAAATCATCCCGAAGTATACCTAATTGTTCTTTTGATTGATGAACGTCCTGAAGAAGTAACAGATATGCAAAGAACAGTTAATGCTGAAGTTATAGCTTCAACTTTTGATGAACCTGCAGAAAGACACGTAAAAATAGCTAATCTTGTTCTTGAAAAAGCAAAACGAATGACAGAATGTGGACACGATGTTGTTATTGTTCTTGACTCAATCACTCGTTTAGCAAGAGCATATAATACCGTTGCTCCTTCCTCAGGAAAGGTTCTTTCGGGCGGTGTTGAAGCAAATGCTCTTCAAAAACCAAAACGTTTCTTTGGTGCTGCAAGAAAAATTGAAAATGGAGGTTCATTAACCATTATTGCAACTGCTCTTATTGAAACCGGCTCAAAAATGGATGAAGTAATTTTTGAAGAATTTAAGGGAACTGGAAATATGGAACTCCAATTAGACCGTAAAATTTCTAATAAGCGTATATATCCTGCAATAGATATTGTTGCATCATCAACCAGAAGAGACGATTTACTATTAGAAAACAGTATTGTTGGAAGAATGGGAATTATTCGTAACTACTTATCGGATATGAACACTATTGAAGCTATGGAATTCATTAGAAAACAAATTCAAAACACCAGAAGCAACGAAGAATTCTTATTAAACATGAATAGTTAATAATGAATCAGATATTAGATTTACAACAAAAATCCAATCTTCTCTCTTCAATGATATGCACTTTGTGTAAACCATTGATGCTAAACAAAGAATTCAGTAATCACGTTAGGCAATTGCTTAGTTCTGAGTCTGACCTTAGACTTACAATTGATTTGATTATGGAGGTTAAGACAGAAAAAGAAATGAGAGAAAAGATAACTCTGGCTATTCAAGAGAGTGAGATTATTCTTTATACTCTTATGCAAATGGATAAAAAGAAAATAAATAATATCTCTCCGATAATTGAACAAACTAATGAAATTATTGGTATCTTAAATACATTATAGATGAATTTAGGCTCAAAAAAAAAGAAAAGTCTAAAACTGCTTTTCATAGTTGGTATTATTTGTGCAACATTAATTCTTGCAATCTTATACCTCAATCAAGAGCCAATTCGAAGTAGTTATAGGAAACCAAACCAGAAAGTATTATTGTTTTCTCATCGTGGTTATGATTTTTTTCTTCCCGAAAACAGTTATGCCTCAGTTAAGGCTGTGCAAGATAACGGATTTAAGGCAGTTGAAATTGATATCAACAACACAAAGGACAACAAATTAGTCCTTTTCCATGATAAGGATTTGAAAAGGATGCTTGGAAGGGAAGGAGAAATTAATAACTATAATTTATTAGAGCTTCAAAAACATAATCTTCTTTGGCAAAAGAAAGAAACTGATCAGAGAATAATTGAGCTTGAAACCCTATTCAAAGACTTTCCCAACCTAATTTACTATCTTGACCTAAAAAACCCAAGCATTAAAAACCTGAACATACTTTATTCTCTAATTGAGAAATATAAAATGGAGGATAAAGTAATTGTTGCTCATGCAAAACTTTTGCCTCATTTCTATTCAAAACTTAAACATCCTAAAATTGCAAACGCACTTGAAGGCTTTAACTCTGGAAAAGAAAAATTAATAAAATATATTCCCAAACGACTTAGACCAAATTTCTATTCCTCTTTCTTCCATAAAATAAGTGAAAAACAAATTGAATTCTACAACAACAACAATATGATAGATAATATTATTGTTTATGATATTAACGGAGATAATTATGAAAAGGCAATAAATAAATTTGGATTAAGAAACCTGATAATTGATATTGAAAATTAAAACAAGATAAAGATATGGCACAAAACGAAGACTTATTTAAGAAAATAATCTCTCATTCAAAAGAATATGGTTTTATATTCCCTTCATCTGAAATTTATGATGGAATGGCTGCTATTTACGATTACGGACAATATGGCGTTGAGCTAAAAAATAATATAAAACAATATTGGTGGAAATCAATGGTACAAATGCATGAAAACATTGTAGGAATTGACTCTGCCATATTTATGCATCCAACAATCTGGAAAGCCTCCGGACATGTTGATGCCTTTAATGACCCATTAATAGATAATAAAGACTCCAAAAAACGCTACCGTGCTGATGTTTTAATTGAAGATCACATTGCAAAATTAGAAGACAAAATAAACAAAGAAGTTGAAAAAGCTGAAAAACGTTTTGGAGAAAGTTTTGATAAAGAACAATTTATTAAAACTAATGGTAGAGTTCTTGAAAATCAAGCAAAAATTGATGATATAACACATCGTTTTTCTTTACTTATGAACACTAATGATTTAGCAGGAGTTAAATTATTAATTGAAGAGCTTGGTATCGTTTGTCCAATATCTGGAACAAGAAACTGGACTGATGTAAGACAATTTAACTTAATGTTCTCCACTCAAATGGGCTCCGTTAGTGAAGACACAAATATTGTTTATCTTAGACCCGAAACGGCTCAAGGAATTTTTGTAAACTTTTTAAATGTTCAGAAAACCGGAAGGATGAAAATCCCTTTTGGAATTGCACAAATTGGAAAAGCGTTTAGAAATGAAATTGTTGCTCGTCAGTTTATATTTCGCATGCGTGAATTTGAACAAATGGAGATGCAATTTTTTGTTCGTCCAGGAGAAGAATTGAAATGGTTTGAATATTGGAAAGAAACACGTAAGAAATGGCATCTTTCATTAGGAATACCTCAAAACAAATATAGATTCCACGACCACGATAAACTTGCACATTATGCAAATGCAGCAACAGACATTGAATTTGAATTTCCTTTTGGCTTTAAAGAACTTGAAGGAATTCACTCAAGAGGGGATTTTGACCTAAAACGTCATCAGGAATTTTCAGGAAAAAAACTACAATACTTCGACTCTGAACTAAACGAAAATTATGTGCCATACGTTGTTGAAACATCAATAGGATTAGATAGAACATTTTTAGCTGTTTTATCACATGCCTACACGGAAGAAACACTTGAAGACGGCACAATAAGAACTGTTCTTAACCTGCCAAAAATACTATCACCAATAAAGGCGGCAATACTTCCACTGGTTAAGAAAGATAATATGCCTGAAAAAGCAAGAGAAATAATGAATATTCTCCAACCAAACTTTATGGTACAATATGACGAAAAAGATGCAATTGGAAAACGTTATCGACGTCAAGATGCAATTGGAACACCATATTGCATTACTGTCGATACTCAAACCTTAGAAGATAATACTGTTACTATAAGAGAACGCGACACTATGCATCAAGATAGGATAGCAATTCAAGAACTTGAAACATATATAAGAAAAGGAATAAAACCCCTTGAATAAATAAAATAAAAAAAAGAGATTCGTAGAACTTGATTCTATTTCCGTAGAACTTGATTCTAATTTCGTAGAACTTGATTCTATTTTCGTGGAATCAAGTTCTATTTTTTAGTTGTCTTTTGATGTCATTATTTCTAATATCAAATCATCAATTGAATCCATTCCATAGCGTCCAATCTTTCCTAAGTTTTTTATTGAACGTTCAATATCTTTTTCACTTATTCCATCTGTTTCTTCAACCACAATGTTTCGCATGGCAAGTGTTGAGGAGTCGAAGGCTGTATTTAATCCTGTCGAAATTTTTAAAGCACATGATGGTTTTGCTCCATCACATATCATTCCTGTTATTGTGTTAATCATATTTTTGATGGTATAGCACACTTGTTCATATGTTCCTCCTTGTAAAAGAACCAATCCTGAACTAACTCCAATTGATGCATTTACTATTCCACAAAGTGCAGAAAGCCTTCCTATATATTGTTTTATGTAGATTGACATTAGGTGGGAAAGCATTAGGGCTCTTATTATTTGTTCATCGGATTTATTGGTTTCTTTTCCAAATTCATAGATTGGAATTGTGCATGTTATTCCTTGATTTCCTGAACCCGAATTTGAATAAACTGCTGTTGGAGCTCCTCCCATTCTGGCATCTGAGGCGGCACAAGTTTTGGCAATCACTCTTTTTCTAACCGATGTTTCTTCGTCACTCATAAGAATTTTTCCAATGCCTAATCCATAATCTCCTTTTAAGCCTTCTTTTGATGTTTCTTGAATTACTTCTACTGTATCGAGTATCCAATTAAGGGTGGAAATATCAGTTTGGGTTGCATAGTTAAAAACGTCTTTTGAATTTATTAAAGGATTATTATCGGTGTTCTTATTTTCAGTATTTAAGGTTAGGGTATTTTGTAGGATTTGGTCGTTGATTTGAAGAAAAACAAAATTTTGATGTGTTTGAGCAATTATGACTTTAGACTTTTCATTGTCCGCAAAAGCTATACATTCAATGTAGAGTTTATCTACATTTTTAGCATGGTGAATGTTAATTTTGTGGTTATTGAGCCATTGTTTGGCTTCTTCTAAATGATCTTTTGCACAATTGAGAAGGTCTAATCCTTTTGAGGAATCACCACAAACAACTCCTAAACTGATTGCAATGGGCAAACCCTTCATTCCCGTTCCAGGAATACCAACTCCCATAGCATTCTTAATTATATTTTGGCTAATAAACAAATCAATTCTTTGAGGTTGCTTACCAAGTAGTTCTTTAGCTTTTGCAACACAAAGAGCAACTGCAACTGGTTCTGTGCATCCTGTGGCTAAAATTATATTCTCTTTTAACAGCTTTTGGATTATTTCTTCTTTAGACATTGGTTTGATTAGGTTAGAAGATTATTTTTTTTTGTTAGCTTTTTGTATTTCTTTCATTACATCCGACTTAATTTGAGTTTCGTATATTTTTGAAAACTCTTCCCAGCTATGTTTTTGATCATATCTTCCTCCCAAAAAAACCATCATTGGTTCAAAATCTTTGGCACTATAGTAGCCTGGAATTACTGTTGCAATTGTTAAATCAGGGTTAAGGATTGAAAAAGAAGGATAAGATAAACGTTTGTTCAATAACATAACGGCTAATTCATGAGCAGAGCCCCTTTTGCCATTCGGATTTGGATTTTTATATGTTTTATCTCCAAAATTTATTGTTTCTTTCGATTCTGCATCAAATTTTACACTATAAAAGTAGTGGTTCATAATTTTTGCAATGGTTGTGTCGGAAAAGGTATCTTTATCCATTCTCTTACACCATCCACACCAGTCGGTGTAGCAGTCAATAAAAACTCTTTTGGCGTTTTTGCCATCTTCCTTAATTTGTTTTTCAACATCAGTTATTTTTAGCCATTGAACGGAATTTTGAGAATAGCCAACGCTAAAAAATAGCATCAGGCATATGGTTATTAGTGTTATTTTTTTCATTTCTTATTATTTATTTCTTATTATTATTTATTATTTATTGTCATTTATAATTAACTCATTTATATTATTGATTATTTTATCCGTTTCTATCCTTTTAACTTTTGAACCCGTGAAATAGAATTCAATAACCTGCCAATATTCAAATCCTTGGTCACACATATTTATTGCTCCTTCCTGGCTCATACCCACTCCATGTCCATATCCTCTTCCTTTTAATTTAACCTCTGAGCCCCACTCTTGACAATCAAAGAAAGTTGAACGCAAACCAAAATCTTTTCTTATTTGAACTAAAGGTATGCCAAACATGTCTTTCTTCCTGCCTTCTTTTTGAGAAAAATTAATTAACTCATTTTTAATTGAGTCGTCCTTAATATTAACTCCCTTATCCTTAAAGTATCTCCTCCAATCTTTTAATTTTATATACTTCTCCCATTCATAGGCCTTCATCCCAACCGAAAAGCTGTCTTTTTTACCAACAAGATGAGAAAATGGCTTACTCCATACATCTTCAGAATTTACTGTTTCGCCTCCACTATTTGAATGAAATAAGGTTTCAATAAGGTTTCCAGCAGAATCCACAATTACTTCCGATTTGCTATTATATGCTCCTTGAATAACCTCAACCTGATTAGCCCTACCTTTATATGCCTGACAATGCACATCATCACACATATGATAGCCTTGTTTAATATGCTTGTTAATGTTCATAAAAAGATAGTTCCTAACACAAATGGCTTGGAGTTTAAAGAAATCAACATTCTTTGTTGCACCCCATGTTTCTGCTTGAACAACTCCTGCAATATAACTTTCGGTTTCAATGTTATTGATAAGCTTGAGTCGATTTTTAGAGTCTATGCTAACCATAAGGTTATCGTCGTATCTACCTTCTTTAATTGTTGAATCACTGGGTCTAACAAGAAAGAAGTTCATAAGCCCCTGTGACAAAAAACTAATATTTTTGTATTTCCCAATTATAGAATCGTTTATTAATAATTCTACTTTGTCATCCTTTGCTCTAAGTTTAATTATATCTGTTTTCTGAATATTAGTTTCATTTTCCCCAAACTTGACTTTGTAGCGACCAAACGAAGAAACAAAACTAACTTCTTTTATTGGTTTGGCTGCATAAATTCTAACGTTAATTTTTTGAGCATTGGAAACAAGGGAAAAGCCGATAAATGCAATTAGTAGTAGTTTCTTTAATAATTTCATAGTTCAAATTATTCAAATAATTTTATGAGTATTCTTTTTTATTTATTTAGGAGTTGAACAATACTTTTGGCAACTTTCTTGCTTGCCCCTGCATCTCCCAATAATATCTTAAGGTTAGAATAATTCATTTCCATTTCTGTTCTGTATCTCTCATCGTAGGCAATTCGTCTAAATTCTTTTTCCAATCTGTCCTCGTTCCAATCTTTTTGAAGGAGTTCAACAACGGCTTGACGATTGAGAATTAGATTAACCAAAGATATAAATTTTAGCTTAACAAGCATCTTTCCAATTGCAAACGAAATAGGATTTGCTTTATAGCAAACAAGTTCTGGCACATTAAACAGAGCTGTTTCCAAAGTTGCGGTTCCTGAACAAACAATTGCACAATAGGAAACGCTAAGTATAGAATATATCTGGTTATAAATTATCCTCACATCAACATCTGACATAAACTGTCTGTATAATTCTTCCTTATGATTGTTTAATCCTGCAATAACAAAATCAAAATCAGGGAATTTTTCCACAAGGGTCATTTGAACAGATAAAATGGTTTTAATTTCCTGCACTCTACTTCCTGGCAACAAAGCAACAATTGGTTTGTCTCCTAAGCCATACTTTTTAAGAAAAGCACCTTTATCTTGAGTTTTGTTGTAGTGTTGAATTTCATCTAAAAGAGGATTCCCATAATATTCGACGTCCAAATCTTGTTTTTTGAAAAACTCTTGTTCAAAAGGGAAAATAACATAAAGTTTTGTTAGGACTTTTTTCATTAACTGGATTCGTCCTTTCTTCCATGCCCAAACTTTGGGAGATATGTAGTAGAGAGTTTTGAAACCCTTAAAATGACAAAAAGTAGCAATTCTCAAGTTAAAACCTGGGTAATCAACAAATATTACTGCATCTGGATTGTAGTTTATTATATCTTTCTTGCAAAATTTAAGATTTGTAAGAATGGTTTTAAGATTTGCCACCACTTCCACAAACCCCATAAAATTCAGGTCTTTAATATGTTTTACAACAAAAGCTCCTTCATTTGCCATATTGTCCCCTCCCCAAACTCTAAATTCAGCCTCAGGGTCTTGGAGTTTTATTTCTTTCATAAGAAAAGAAGCATGTAAGTCTCCTGAAACTTCTCCTGCAATTATATAATATTTCATATCTATACTATATTTGAGTTGTGTTAAATGCTCCTGTTTTATACAAGTAAATAAAAAACGAAACAAAGGCAATTATTATAACAACAATTAGTGATTTAGCAGTTTTTATGTATTCAATCTTAAAATACCACCTCATAAGAAGGATTGTTGGAATGAAAGAAAATAACAAAAGCTTAGGGTCATCACTAAAAACTTTGCCAAAAAGCTTTAATCCCAATAGCAAAACTAATGCCGTTATTATTATTGATAAGAATCCAATAAGGACTCCAAAAGTAGAATTATTTTTTCTTAATTTATCTATCATTTTTCAAAACGAGTTTTATATCTATCAATTACTTTATATGCCGTGAAGTCAACTTGCATTGGTGTTATTGCTGCATATCCATCCGAAAGCACATTATAGTCAGCACTCTTATCATCATCCTTACAATAATAAACTCCTGTCAACCAATAATAGCTATGTCCCATTGGATCTTTCCTTTCAACAAAATCTTCATTCCAATATGCCTTTGCCTGATGGCAAACCTTTATTCCTTTAAGTTCTTTTTCTGGGAAATTAACATTAAGACATACTCCCTCATCTAAACCATTTTCTAAAACATTTTTAGTGATTTTTTCAATTGCCTCAATACAATGATTAAAATCTGCCTCGGCACTATGACAATCAAGAGAGAAACCTATGCTTGGTATGTTTTCAGCACATCCTTCAAAAACAGCTGCCATAGTTCCTGAGTAGATTGTGTTTATTGAAGCGTTTGAGCCATGATTGATTCCAGAAACAAGCAAGTCAGGCTTTCTATCTTTCATAAGTATATTAAATCCTATCTTCACGCAATCAACTGGAGTCCCACTACAAACATAGGCCGAATAGTTATCTTGTTCAACAATTTTATGATATCGCAAGGGGTCATGAACAGTAATTGAATGGCTTTTCCCACTTTGTTGAGTTGTTGGGGCAACTAATATAACATCTCCAAATTTAAGCATAATTTCAACAAGTAACTTAATCCCTCTTGAGCGATAGCTATCATCATTTGTAACAAAAATCAATGGTCTTCTCATAAAATTCATAAAAATAATCTACAAAGATAAGTATAAAAAGATTACTTTTGCACATTCAAATTTAATTTATGATAAAACGCTTACTACTTTTTCCAATTCATTTGCTGTGGAAGATTAATAATAAATTCCTTAGGTTTCTATTTGTAGGAGCAATAAATACTGCTTTTGGATACTTTTTATTTCTTTTTCTTATCTGGATTGGACTCCACTACTCAGTTTCTCTTTTGCTCTCTCAAATAATTGGAGTTCTATTTAATTATAAAACAACGGGCTATTTAGTTTTTCAAAACAAATCGAACAAACTGCTTATAAAATTCTTTGCAGTTTATGGTTTTGTTTATCTAATTAATGTTATTGAGTTATATTTTCTAAAACATTCCTCCTTATATGAACTTATTCTTTCAAACAATTATCTTGAATTCATTCACAATATGCCAATTGATAGAAATAAACTTGGAGATGCAATTGGACAAGCAATTGTTATTCTACCAAATTCTTTCTTAACATTCTTTCTTAACAAAATATTTGTTTTTAAGGATCGTAAGGATGAGATTGAGATTATTGATGAACTAATTGAAAAAGAAGAACAAATTTATCAACAAGAAAATTAATAATAAAAAAAATTCAAAAAAATTAAACAAAACATGGAGTAGTAGTGTTATTGTGTTTGTAAATTTATTAATCAAATAAAATAAAACACATGAAAAAATTACTTACAATTTGTACTTCTTTACTATTAAGTACATCAATGTTTGCTACAATTGTTGTTGGAACAGTTGGCAACGGAAACTTCATTGATTGGCAAAATGTTTCAACTCCAGCATTTGGATTAGATTTTAACAATGATGGCGTTTTAGAATTCAAACTTAGTAACAGTGGATTCGATATAGAAAACATAAACTGTTACATAGAATACAACGCATCAAGTCCAATAAATAACATTTGGGCAATTGGAACTGAGGATGAAAATTGGGACATCCCAAAAAACTTAACTCTCAACACTCAAATAGGCACCTCAGGAAACTGGGTTGGAATGGGAGATTGTTCTCTAACAAATTGGACAGATGATAGTCCTGTTTTTGCAGTAGGAACAGTGTCATATATGGGATTTCGTTTCAAATTGGGTTCTAACACTCATTATGGTTGGGCAAAAGTTGTTATATCAGGAACTCCAACAACAGGATATACAGCTACATTCCAAAAAATAGCTTATGAATCTACACCTAATACACCTATTGGAGCAGGACAAGGAGCATTGGGATTATGCTCAATAAAAACTAATAACCTTTCAATATATCCAAACCCTGCAACAAATATGATAAATATTAATGGCTCAGAAAACACTTCAAAAATAGTTATTTCAAATATTTTGGGTGAAAAAACAATGGAAATAAATTCACCTTCCAAATCTATTAACATTGAATCATTAAAACCAGGCGTTTACTTTCTAACATTATATGATGGAGAGAAAACTTCAACAAAGAAATTAATAAAGAAATAAATATTAATGGTTAATGATTAATGGTTAATGGTTTAAAGTCTATTTTGTCTATTAACCAATAATTAAAAAAAACGACTTGCTAATTAAATTAGCAAGTCGTTTTTTACTTATAGGGATTTTTAATAATTATGCTTTGTTGTCAGAACCAAGAACATTCTTAACCTTGTGCATATATAAGTTCTTTAAACTATCTCTTGCTGGTCCTAAATACTTCCTTGGGTCAAATTCTGCTGGACTATTTGCAAGCACTTCTCTAACAGCTGCTGTCATAGCCAAACGTCCGTCAGAATCAATATTTACCTTACAAACTGCTGACTTTGCAGCTTGGCGTAATTGGTCTTCAGGAATACCAACAGCGTCTTTGATGGCACCTCCATATTGATTTATTTTTGCAACCTGATCTTGTGGAACCGATGAAGAGCCATGAAGAACAATTGGGAAACCAGGAATACGTTTTTCAATTTCTTCTAAAATATCAAAACGCAATGGTGGAGGAAGTAATACTCCATTAGCATCTCTTGTACATTGTTCAGGCTTAAATTTATTTGCTCCGTGGGATGTTCCAATAGAAATTGCTAATGAATCAACTCCTGTTTTCTTAACAAAATCTTCAACTTCTTCTGGGCGAGTATAATTGCTTTTTTCGGCAACAACATCATCCTCAACTCCAGCCAAAACACCCAATTCCCCTTCAACAGTAACGTCAAATTGATGAGCATATTCAACAACTTTTTTAGTTAATTCAACATTTTGGTCATAAGGAAGATGTGAACCATCTATCATCACTGATGAAAAACCAAACTCAATGCAAGATTTGCAAAGTTCAAATGAATCTCCATGATCTAAATGGAGTACAATTGGAATATTACATCCAAGTTCTTTTGCATATTCAACAGCACCTTGTGCCATATAGCGAAGAAGTGTTTGATTTGCATATTTTCTTGCACCAGAACTTATTTGAAGAATTACTGGTGATTTTGTTTCCACACAAGCCTGAATTATTGCTTGCATTTGTTCCATATTGTTAAAGTTGAATGCAGGAATTGCATATCTACCATTGAAAGCTTTAGCAAAAATTTCTCTCGAATTCACTAAGCCAATTTCCTTGAAACTTACCATATCGATTAATTTTAAGTTTAAAAATTTGATTTATTTTTGAGTTGTTATCTCATTAATTATTGATTCTATTCTATTATACAATGCTTTTCCTGTTTTAACAAGAGGAAGTCTAAGATGATTTTGAGACAGTCCCATAATTTCCAAAGCTGCTTTAATTCCTGCAGGATTACCTTCTTCAAAAATTGCATTATTGAAAGGGAGTAATTTGTAATGAATATCTCTTGCCTTTTTAAAATCTCCTTTCAAACAGAAATTTACCATTGTACTCATTTGCTTTGGAAAAGCGTTGGCTGTAACAGAAATTACTCCTGCCATTCCTACACTCATAAGTCCAAGTGTTAGACTGTCATCACCTGAGATTACGTTAAAGTTCTTTGGTTTCTTTGAAATTATCTCCATACATTGAGCAAAATCACCTGAGGCTTCCT
>JAQUTD010000120.1 GCA_028709955.1 Bacteroidales bacterium
CAGTTGAAAAGTCCTATTCCTCTAACCTCTTTAATTTGTGGGTGAATTAGTTTTGTGCGATATATCTCTCCTTTTTTGTCTGCCTCATCCATTAGATTTTCTTCAATAATGGTATTTAGGGTTTCAAGGGCTGCAACACAACTTATTGGATGTCCGCCAAAGGTTGTTGCATGTCCAATTAGTGGATGATGATTATTAAGTTTATTCATTATTTCATTAGAGGACACAAAGGCTCCAATTGGCATCCCTCCTCCCATTGATTTTGCAATGCAGAGTATATCAGGTACAAAGTCATAGTTCATAAACCCAAATAGCTTTCCTGTACGACCAAATCCTGTTTGTATTTCATCCATAATCAATAATGCCCCCACCTCTTGGCATCTTTCCTTTAGCTTTTTGAGGAAGTTATTCTTGGGAAGTATTACTCCTGCTCCTGCTTGAATGGTTTCAGCAACAACACAGCAAGTTTTATCTGTTATCTTTTGAAGGTCTTCTTCATTATTAAATTCTATCTGCCTGCAATCGGGAAGTAGTGGACGAAACTTTTGAGTGTATCTTTCATCACTCAAAAGACTTACTGATCCAAGTGTTGAGCCATGATAGGAGTCTTTAAAAGATATTATTTCTGCTCTTTTATTATAAAGTCTGGCTGTTTTTATTGCTCCTTCAATTGCTTCAGAGCCTGAATTCACATAGAATATTTGGTTAAAGTTGGAAGGCAAAACACTCATCAAACGCTTTGCATAGTCGAGTTGTGGACTTTGAACAAACTCTCCATAAACCATAACATGCATATATTTGTCCAATTGCTCTTTAACCTTTTCAATAACTCTTTTGTTTCTGTGTCCAATATTACCAACACAAATGCCTGAAAGCATATCAATATATTGTTTGCCACTTGTGTCCCAAACCCAAATTCCTTCTGCTTTTTGAACATCAATCATTATTGGGTCTATTTCACCAACTTGTGCAACATATTGTCTAAATTCGCTTAAAGAAGTTTTCATAAATATAATATTATTGGTGCAAATTTAGTTATTCTTTATTAAAAGAAAAGAAAATTGTTTACTTTTTAAGTTCATTTATTGTTTTAAGATTTGTATTTTTGTTGTTTAATTTAGTTTATATATTATATGAAAAATTATAGTTCAGTTTTTATTGTAATTTCTTTGTTGTTTCTTAGTCTAACTTCCAAGGCTCAATATGCCATTAATGTTGAAATTGAATCAAATAAGGATTCCATTATGTACTTAGGCTACTATTATTTGAAAAACACCTTTGCTTTAGATTCGGCATATAACAAAAAAGGGAAATTTGTTTTTGAGGATAAAACAAAAACATTAGAACCTGGAATCTACTTCTTCTCAAATGCAAATGGGAAATACTGCGAATTTATTGTTGATAAGGAGAAAAAATTTAGTTTAATCACTAAAGAAAATGATTGGGTAAAGAATATGAAGGTGAAAAAGTCTAAGGATAATGAATTATATTTTGAATATCTTAGAGGCACTTCTTATTTTGGAGATCAAGCGAATAAGATTGCAAAACTGAAAGGAGAAATTGGACAGGAGCAGTATAATATAAGGGTTGAGGAAATAAGAAAGAGTAATGATTCTATAAAAGAAAACTTTATTAAAATTTATCCAAACCATCTCCTTACCAAGGTTTTAAATGCAACCAAGAGTATTACTATACCCGAGCCTGAAACAATTTATAACAAAGACAATTCAGTTGATTCGGCAGCAATGCAAAACGAAAGGTTTAATTACTATGTTCATCATTATTTTGATAATATGGACTTTCAATGTGATGGATTATTGAGAACTCCTGAGGCTGTTTTCCATAAAAGCTATAACTACTATTGGGATGAGCTTATGAAATACCAAACAAAAGACAGTATATTTAACCTTGCAGTCCATTGGATAGAAAAATCAAGAGGTACAAAGAATCTGTTTAAGTTTTTAGTCCACGATATAACAGAAAGATATTTAAAAAGTCCTTATATGGGTCATGATGAGATTTATATTAAGATGATTAATAGATATTATGCTTCTGGAGATGCAACCTGGATGCCTCCTTCTGCAATAGATAAAGAAGTTGCAAGAGCAAAAAAATGGGAGAATGCAATGTTGATGAAACAAGTTCCTGATTTGGCATGTCCAGACACAAATGATGTTTTACATAGCTTATACGAAATTGATGCTAAATATAAGATATTAATTTTTTGGTCATACGATTGTGGTCATTGTTCTACTGAAATCCCTAAGATATATAACTTCTATAAAAAGAATAAAGATGTTTATGATGTTGAAGTTATGGCAGTAAATTCAGGCACAGACCTTAAGCAATGGAAGGAAAAAATAAAAATATTGAAACTTGACTGGTTGAATGTTAATGGACTGGTTGCAAATTACGATTGGCATGAATATTTTGATATAGAATCAACACCGGTTGTATTAATTCTTGATAAGGATAATAGGATAATTGGAAAGAAAATTCCGGCTGACAATATTGAAAACTACATAAAATTGTACAATGAAGGTAAAATCAAAATTTAAACATAATACAATAAATATTATTAAGATACTTTTTCTATTCTTTATTCTATCTCCAATTAATTTATTGTCACAACAAAGATATGATATAACATTTAAAATAAGAGATATTTATGATAGCACAATTATAATTAAATCTTATTTTGGTAAGGATATTATTGTAATTGACACATTAAGGAAAAATAAGGATAACTCTTTTCATTTGGTTAAAGATAATATCAATAAAGGGATTGGTATTGTTGGAGTTGGAAAATATGAAATCTTTACCTTTCTATTTGATAAATCAAATAAATTTGAAATAGAAATGGATGGCGACTGGAATTATTTGGTTAAAGGTTGTATGGATAATGATTTATATTTTGAATTTCAGAAAGCAAACACAAATATAAGAAAATTAGAAAAGAATCTAAAGAAAGAATTAAAAGATAATAATATTGCCAATAAAGATAGTTTAGAGAATATATATAGAGAAGAAAGTAAATCTTTTATAAATTTTCAAAATCAGTTCTATAAAAACTACCCAAATCATTTGATGACAAAGTTGGTTACAGCTTTTGAAGACCCAAAAATTCCAGAACATTTTCTGAAAGGGAAAGAACTTGACACCTTACAGCTAAAAGAATTCGTATATTATTACAGGAAACATTATTGGGATAAATTTGATTTTTCCGACCCAAGACTGCTTGGAACTCCATATTTCTTTAAAAAGCTTAAGACCTACATAAGTGACATAACACTTCAAAAGGGGGATTCAATTGGGGAGTCTATAAAAGATGTTGTTTTATTAGCAAGTAAGAACAATGGAGAGATATATGCAAAATATATAGTGGATAATTATCTCAAATCCTATCGCAATGTTCCATTCTCCTATAGTGAAGAGAAATTTGTTGGGATTGTTGATAGAGTTATTAACTCTCAAACAACACCCTGGATATCTATTTCTGAAATAGAAACTCTTAGAATAGAATCAGATAAGCTTAGACCATTGCTACCAAATAAAATATTTAAGAATATTGAGGGAAAAGATTTTGAAGGGAAAACTTATGACCTCTATGATTTAAAGAATAAGTACATAATAGTTTATTTTTGGAGTGCAGGATGTGAGTCCTGTAAGATGAACCTTGAGGTTTTGGAAAAGTTTTATAGGGACTTCAAAAAAGTTTATGATTTTGAAATATTCAGCATAGATTTAGATGATAATATGGATAAAAGTTTATCATTTAGGAAAAATCACCCCTTTGATTGGATTGTATTAAAAGATTCTCCTGAAAATTTAAAAGAAAAATATAATTTGGATATTGAAATGACACCTGACTTATATCTTTTGGACAGGGATAAGAAGATTATTAATCACACTCCTATATATAATCAAATAGAAGAAACTATTAGGAGAATCGAAAAGAAAGAATAATGTTTCTTTCTTATGATTTTATCTGAAAACATTGTAAATTTGCACGTTAATATCAAAAATAATAATAAAATAAAAAACTAAATATAATATGTCATTAATAAAATCTATTTCTGGGTTTAGAGGGACAATTGGGGGATTAGAGGGAAGTGCCTTAACTCCAATAGATATAGTTAAGTTCACTTCAGCATTTGCACAATTCATTAAAGAAACATCTAAAAAAGAAAGACTGACGATTGTTATTGGAAGAGACGCAAGAATATCCGGTGAAATGGTTTCTAATTTAGTTGTTGGAACATTAATGGGTATGGGAGTTGATGTTATTGACACAGGCTTATCCACTACTCCAACTGTTGAAATGGCGGTTACTGATGCAAAAGCTGATGGAGGAATCATTCTTACTGCAAGTCATAATCCTAAAGAATGGAATGCTCTTAAATTATTAAATGGCAAAGGTGAATTTATTAATGCAAATGAAGGAAATAGAGTTTTGGAATTGGCTGAAAATCCTAATTTCAATTTTGCACAAGTCAACAATTTAGGTAATTATATTAAGGATGATACAACTATAGATAAACATATTGAGCATGTAATCAACCTGCCATTAGTTGATATTAATTTAATAAAAAATGCCAATTTTAGAGTTTGCTTTGATGGAGTTAATTCAACTGGGGGGATTGTACTCCCTAAACTATTTGAAGCTCTTGGAATAAAAGAAGTTATTGCTTTAAACGAAGAACCTACTGGAAATTTTGCTCATAATCCAGAACCACTTCCTGAAAACATAACAGAGATTTGCGACCAAGTTGTTCAAAGTAAATGTGATGTTGGATTTATTGTTGACCCAGATGTTGATCGCTTAGCAATTGTTTGTGAAAACGGCAGACCTTTTGTTGAAGAATACTCATTAGTTGCAATTGCCGATTATGTTCTTTCACAAACCAAAGGAAATACTGTTTCAAACCTTTCCTCAACAAGAGCCTTAAGAGATATTACAGAAAAATATGGACAAAAATATTCAGCCTCTGCAGTTGGTGAGGTTAATGTTGTGGAGATGATGAAACAAACCAATGCAATAATTGGAGGAGAGGGTAATGGAGGAATTATATATCCAGAACTTCATTATGGAAGAGATTCATTGGTTGGAATTGCTCTTTTCTTAACTCTTTTGGCAAAGAAGAAAATGAAATGCTCCGAACTTAGAGATTCTTATCCAAACTATGTTATTTCTAAGAACAAAATGGAACTGACTCCAGATATAAACGTTGATAAATTATTAGAAAAGATAGCTAAAAAGTATTCTACTTACGATGTTAATACAATTGATGGAGTAAAAATAAATTTCGATAAGGAATGGGTGCATCTAAGGAAAAGCAACACCGAACCAATAATTAGAATATACTCAGAAAGCGACGAAATTACAAAAGCTGATCACTTAGCAAATGTAATAATTGAAGATATTACTTCAATTATTCGCCAGGATATGAAATAGGATTTGTAAATTAGTTTTGTAAGCTAATCTTGGTTTACTAAATACATAAATGTGTTTCCTCTTTCTTCAAAGTTTTTAAACATATCATAACTCGCTGCGGCTGGGCTTAAAAGGA
>JAQUTD010000014.1 GCA_028709955.1 Bacteroidales bacterium
ATTTGCAAGCAATATTAAATATAATATTTAAATGAAAAAACATAGAACCATTTTGTTATTTCTTTTCATGACACTTATTTCTTTTTCAGTAATAGCTCAAAAAAATATTACAATACAATATAGAGATAATCAAGAAATAACTTATTCATTAAATCATAATAGTAAATTAACCTTCACTGATAATGAGCTAATTATTCTCCAGCCTTCAGGTAATATTTATTATTTTGACATTGAAAACATTAGAAAAATTTATTTTTCTAATTCAAACTCATTATATGATATTGCGTCTCAAAAAAACATTAACCTCTATCCTAATCCTTCAAGCGGGAGAATCAGTATATCAAACATTAAATCAAAAACCTTAATTTCTATTTATAATATGAAAGGAGAATTGGTGATGTCTGAAATAATTTATCATGACAAAAGTATAAACATCTCCAATCTATCTAATGGATTATATATAGTAAAAGTTGGTAATAAAGAATTTAAACTGGTAAAAGAATGAAAAAGATAATATTATTAATTATAGTTTCTTCCTTTAACTTGACATTAATGGGTCAAGGAAAGAGAATAGAATTTTATCATGACTCAATCATCTCTTTTGAGCAAAATATTTCTGCAATTGATAGCATTAAAATAGATTCGACCAATAATAATATTATTATTAATCAGAGATATAACACAAGAACATTTGATATTAATGAAGTAGATAGTATTACTTTTTCAACAAGCAACGCTATATACCCATATCCTTTTGGACAAGAAGCCTCAAATGTTACAGCTGAGATAATAATTCAATTGAATGATAGTATCAACATAGATGATTTAACAGTAAATATTCCAACTTTAAAATTTAATAAATCATGGCTATTTATGCTTACTCAAGACGATTGTTTAAATTCTGCGTTTCATCAAACATGGGCAGCTATTAACGGAAAACCATTAAGCAATTATACTAATTCAAATAATCAAAAACAAAACTCATATAATATTGGACAATTATTAGCTGGAGATTTCCCTCCAGAATCATATTATTTAGGTAAGACTTTAGGCTCAACAGATGGAACCGGTAAAGAAGTTCGTTTTAAATTTACAACGACTGTTTATCCAGAAGATTTGTTTATGAATAGTAGCGAAACAATAAATCCAGGTTATACTGATAATTATTATCGCTTTATGAAATACAATCTTACATGGGGAAATGTTAGAGAAATGGTAAATTATGAAAATAGTATAGCATTTCATGATGTAAATGCAACAGATGTTCACAATATAACAGATATTTACAATCATTACCTTATTGTTCAAGATAGCATTCAACTCCATCTTCAAAATAGAGGATGTAAGGTTTTAGCAGAGCCTAATGGGAATAAAGACTATGTAAGGGCTGCATATAATTATAGTTCTATACAAACCATGACTGCACAAAATAATAGTGATAGTATTTTTTCAAGAGAATTATATCCTTATATGATAGATACAATTGACTTATACCAAGTGTTAATTAAAAGATATTTTCTTGATCCAGAAGATATTAGAGCAAGGGTATTAACAGAATTGCAAAAGCTAAAAGAGCAAAGAGAAGCCGTTCATATTGGAGTTCATTCAACGGGGTCAAGCATGGTTACATTATTATTATGGTTAAACGATAATTATGGGAAGGATGGAAATGATTCCTTATGGTTTCCTTCCTTAGAAGAATATTATGAGTATAATTATTATCGTCATAATTCCTCAATAACTAAAACTCAAATTAACGATAGCACCATTAAAATAACTATTCATATTCCTTCTGGTCAGTATTTCTACTATCCTTCAATAACTCTTAATGTTGGAGGAATAATAACTAACCAAATCCAACATATTACTTCAAATGATGCCATTACTGGTTTATCTTATGCGAACTACAACAACGAATTAATGATTAACATAGATTGTAGGAAATTCTTACTTGAACATGCAAATCATTATGTTGAACAATACGAAGAAAACAGCATACAATCAAACAGAGATGATGCTTTGTATTTTACTAATCAATTAAAAGATTCTCCACAAAAAACAGCTCTACTTAATAGGATTAATAGTAGATAGAAGCTTTAATTTTCTGTAATTTGATTCTATTAATTCTAAACGATAATTTAAAAAAAAATAGGCAACAGAATTTGTTGCCTATTTAATATTTATTGTTGAATCTCTCTAAAGATTAGATTAACTTAGCTAATTTTTCTGCTAAATCACAAACTCGGTTTGAATATCCGTTTTCATTATCATACCAAGAAACAACCTTAACCATATTTCCTTCCATAACCATTGTTAGTTTGGAATCGAATATTGATGAGTGAGGGTTGCCTATGATATCGCAACTTACAATTGGATCTTCTGTGTATTCTAAAATACCTTTCATTGGTCCTTCTGCTGCTTCTTTAATTGCTGCATTGATTTCTTCTTTTGTTACAGGTCTTGAAAGTTCAACAGTTAAGTCTACAACTGAACCATCAGGAGTTGGAACTCTCATAGAAAGCCCATCTAATTTTCCTTTTAGTTCTGGAATAACTAAGCCTACTGCTTTTGCAGCTCCAGTGCTTGTTGGAATAATTGATACTGCTGCTGCTCTTGCACGACGTAGGTCTTTGTGAGGAAGGTCAAGAATTTGTTGGTCATTGGTGTATGAGTGAATTGTGTTCATTAATCCTCTAACAATTCCAAATTTATCGTTTAGAACTTTTGCAATTGGTGCTAAACAGTTTGTTGTGCATGATGCATTTGAAATACAAGTCATCTCTTTGGTTAGGATACTATCATTAACTCCCAAAACAACTGTTGCATCAACATCTTCTGCTTTGTCTGCAGGAACCGTTAAGATTACTTTCTTTGCTCCAGCCTTAATGTGTTTTCCCATTTTTTCCTTGTTGCGGAAAATACCTGTTGACTCAATTACAATATCAATTCCAAGTTCTCCCCATGGTAGATTTTCTGGGTCTTTTTCTGCATAAACTCGGATTTTCTTTCCGTTAACTACTAAATAATCTCCCTCTGCATGAACTTCTCCGTCGAAACGACCATGAACTGAGTCGTATTTTAGTAGGTGCGCTAATGTTGTAGCATCTGTTAAGTCGTTTATTGCAACAACTTCAATGTTACTTTTTCTTTGTATGTTCCTGAATGAGATTCTTCCGATACGTCCGAATCCGTTGATTGCTATCTTTACCATTGCTTATTGTTTTATGTGATGAATAAATTTATATAAAAAATAGTTTGATGATGCAAAATTATAATTTATATTCGACTTAAAAAAAGTTTTAAGTGTTTATTATTCATAATTTCAATTTATCTTGTTAATGTAGTTTTCAAAAGATTGCCAAATTGCATTGTAGAATAAATCACCTTCAAGGGAGGAGCCTTTATTTGTTAGGACTGTTTTTCTACTATCCATAAGATTATTCCTACTCCAATTTTCAGAAGAACCTTTTGAGCCCATAATTTTATAGAAATTCCAAATAGCACAATTTGATTTTGTAGCAACCTCAATTATATCATTTGTTGCTAATTCAAGTCGATTGTTTGGTTTATTTGTCACATAGGAATCATGTGGCGTGGTTAATATGATTGGAATATTGGGTTTATTTTCTCTAAATTTATTTATTATTTCTGATAGATTAGTTTTAAAACTTTCAGAAAAATAGGCTGGAGAGTAAGCTTCATTTTCACCAAAGCTAATGACAACCAAATCAAAACTCATTGTTTTTAATTGATTCTGAAAAATATCATCTAAATGATATTGATTTAAATTTGTGTTGTTCCTTGAAATTATATCATAAATAAAGCCTGCATTCTTAGTTTCTAAATAGTATCCGTAAATGGTGAAACTTTTGCTTGAATTATTTAAAACGCTTAGATTTACTGTTTTTGTTGGTTTTTTAAGCTCAAAATGGGTGTATCCTTTATCGGCGTAATAAATTGTTTTATATGAGGATTCAATATTTTTTATAAAAAGATTGATTGAGTCATAAAGCGGGCTATGATATAATCTAAAACTTTGGCAAAATATATCTTCTTTGTTATCATAATCAACAATCTCATATACAATTTCTTCTTTTGGTTTTAGTGTTGTTATTGCATCCCAAAGCATCCCTCTTCTACTTTCTAATCCACTCAAGGTTGAAGATAAGTTTGAATAAATTTTATAAGGGAAAAGCTCATCCCTGACTTGTTTATCCCCTATATGGAGCACCCTAATTTGTTCTGATCCCAAAGCAATAGTTTTTTCCATTTTTTCAAACAAAGGATTAAATTGCTCTTGGGATTTTCCATAAAACTCAATATTATTTTCATTGTAGTTAATAAATGAGTATTTATCAAAATCTACAATCTGGGAAAAAGATTGTAAAAAAGGAAATAGAAGAGATATGAACAGAATTGCTTTAAATGGTTTTTTCATTCCCCTTTAAAGATTATGTGTTATTTTTCTAAATATATTTTCTAAACTTTGTCCTTGAGCTAAATGTTTGGTATTATCATCAGCAACAACAATACCATTATTAATGATGATAGTCCTATCACAAATAGCTTCAACCTCTTGCATTATGTGGGTTGAGAGCAAAACTGTTTTGTCTCTACCTGTGTTTTTTATAAGCTCTCTAATCTCAACTAATTGATTTGGATCTAATCCAGAAGTAGGTTCGTCAAGAATTAAAACCTCAGGATCGTGAATCATTGCTTGAGCAATCCCTACCCTCTGACGATAGCCTTTTGAAAGAGCCCCAATTTTTTTATTCACCTCTTTTGTTAGACCAGTAAGCTCAATCATATATTCTGTTCTTTCCTTTGTTTGCTTACCCAAATTATGAATTCCTGAAATAAAATAGAGAAATTCTCTAACATACATATCGAGATATAAGGGATTATGTTCAGGGAGATACCCTATCTTTTTTCTTACTTCAATTGAATCATCAAAAATATTATATCCACATACATCAACATTGCCATCAGTGGGCGGAATAAAACATGTGATAATTTTCATCATAGTGCTCTTCCCTGCACCATTAGGACCTAAAAGCCCAACAATTTCTCCGTTGTTAATTTTTAGAGAAACATTATCTAATGCTTTTTGCTGGCCGTATATTTTTGTGAGGTTAGAAATTGTTATCGACATACTTATTCAATTTATAAATAATCTGCGAAATTAAAATAAAAAATGTACTTTTGCAAACTATAATATGAAATAATTGATGAAGATAACCGCAAAAGACAATATATCACTACTTAATTTGGTTTTGGAATCCTTTCCTGAAGTATCTATTTCAAAGGCAAAGAAAATGATAATTTATGGATGTATCTCCTATAGAAATGCAATTGTTAAAAGTCCAGAGTTAATAATCCGCAAGGGAGAAGAAATAGATTATTCGAAATATTCAGGAGGTAGACATATAGCAAGAGAAAAGACAGATGTGCCAATTCTTTTTGAAGATGAAGATATAATTGCAGTATTAAAAGCATCTGGTGTTCATGTGGATGCAAAACCAAATGAAAAAATAAAATCTCTTTATGCTTTAACAAAGAGTTATGTTAGAAGGAAATGGGGAATTAGACAAAACTTATTTATTGTTGAGACTCCAGAAGATGACGAAGCCGGAATCTGCCTATTTGCAAAATCTAAACAAGCTCAACTCATTCTAAAAAAAACCTTCCCACTTGCTGTTAAAGAATATCATGCTCTAATAGCTGGTAAACCTAAGCATAAAAATGACAAAATAAATATTTGGCTTAAAGAAGGCTCAAAGAATAGAATTTTTGTTGAAAAACCAAATGAAGAAGGAGCTCATCTTTGCATTGTTCAGTATGTAACAATTGATACATTTGATCAATATTCACATCTAATAGTAACTCCACAAACTTATTTCCCTTCACAAATTCGTTTTATTCTAAGTAGTATTGGGAATCCAGTTATTGGAGATCATCGTTTTGGAGCAAGACAAATTTCTGAAAATTGGTTAAAGCTCTATTGTATTTCTATCCAGATACAACACCCAGTAACTGGGAAAAGAATAAAGATTGAAACCTCTCTTCCTCTAACTTTCAACAAAGTTAACTTGCCAATATTTGCAGAAAAAGGAGGAAAGGAAATAAAATTGGAAAGAGAAGACCAACAAAATAAAATAGAAAAAGAAGAAAACGAAATACAATAAAAAAAGACTTATTGTCGTTAAGAATGGCTTAAGTTAAGAATTGGAGAGTTGTCCGAGTGGTTGAAGGAGCGCGCCTGGAAAGTGCGTAAAGCTCAAAAGGTTTTCAAGAGTTCGAATCTCTTACTCTCCGCAAAAAATATTTAAATAAAAAAATACCCTACAAACACAAAAAATTGTAGGGTTTATTTTTTTTAATAATTCTACTTATCTTCACTTAGTTTTTTGGTTGAAAGAAGTCCGCAAGCAGCAAGTATATCTTCACCACGGGATGCTCGGATTGTGGTTGGAAGATGAAAGTTTTCTAATTCTTCTTGGAAACGTTGCATTGTTTCTTCATCTGCTCCTTCCATATCAAACTCTGGTGTTTGATGATAGCGAATCAGATTTACTCTACATTCTATTCCTCTTAGAAGATAGGATATTTCTTTTGCATGAGAATAGGTATCATTTATTCCTTTCCAAACTATATATTCGAATGTTACTCTTCTTTGTCCATACCAATTATGCTTTCTTATTTCATCACAAACTTCTTCAATAGGGTATTTTTTCTCTATTGGCATTATTTCCATTCTTTCCTCATGAAATGGATTATGCATTGAAATAGCTAAATTACATTGGGTTTCATAAATAAAGTCAATCATTTTTGGAATTATACCAGAGCTTGAAACAGTAATTCTTCTTGGGCTCATTGCAAATCCCCAATCGGAAGTTAATATATTTATGCTCTTTATTACCTCATCGTAGTTGTCAAATGGCTCTCCCATTCCCATATAAACTATATTACTTAACTCATCAAATTCAGGTAATGAACGAACAAAATTAATGATTTCTCCTGCACTTAGATTCCTTTTAAAGCCTTGTTTGCCTGTTGCACAAAATTTACAATTCATCTTGCATCCAGCTTGTGTTGAAACGCAGAGCGTAACTCTTGATTTATCGGGAATCATTACAGTTTCCACAAATACATCTTCATCGTATTTGTACAAGTATTTTGATGTTCCGTCATCTGAGGAAGTTTCTTCTATTGGAGAGATTAATCCTACTTCATATTTTTCAGATAATAATTCTCTTGCTTTTAGGGAGAGGTTAGTCATTGAATTTATATCTGCAACTCCTTTTAAATAAATCCAATCTGCTATTTGTTTTGCAGTGAATTTAGGTAAACCTATCTTTAGACAAAGGTCTTGTAATTCCTCTAATGTCTTTCCTAATAATGATTCTTTCATATAAATAACCTTCCTTGATATGTATTTCTTTCTAACATTCTTTGTTCTATTTGAGAAACTACTTCCTCATTTCTTATATTTCCCCAGCCTTCAATTGCACGAAATCGTGGTGGAACTTCTCCTGCAAATCGTTCAATTACTATTTCTGGATTTAATTTTTCTAAGAAATCAATTATAAACTCTTTATACTCTTCAAACGAAAAGAGGTGAAAGTCTTGTGGATTCTTTTGGTAATCTTCTAATATTGCAGTGTTTTTGAATAGTTGTAACTGGTGAAATTTAACTGATTTTAATCCTAAATGAGATAATATATTAGCCTCTTGAAGCATCTCTTCTTTTGTTTCTGAGGGTAATCCAAATATTATATGACCTCCAGTTTTTATTCCTCTTTTTACACTTTCTTCAATTGCCCACTTAGTTTGTGAAAAGTCATGACCTCTATTTATTCTTTTAAGTGTCTTATCCCAACAGCTTTCTATTCCAAACTCCAAAATAACGTAATAATCTTTTGATAACTCTGCAATATAATCAAGCTTTTCCTTATCAACACAATCAGGTCTTGTTCCTATAACTAAACCTATTATATTCTCATGACTAAGGGCTTCTTGATATAATTTCTTTAGTGTATCTATATCAGAATAGGTATTAGAATGAGGTTGAAAGTAAGCTAAATACTTATTTGCTTTCTCATATCGCCAACGATGAAATTCTATTCCTTCATCAATTTGTTGAGTAATTGACTTGGAAGGCTGACAATATGAAGGGTTAAATGCGTCATTATCACAGAAAGTACAGCCACCATAACCTGCTTTTCCATCACGATTTGGACAGGTAAAGCCTGCATCTATTGATAGTTTTTGAACTCTTGAGCCAAAAACTTTTTTAAAGTAATTGGAATAAGCATTATATGGTCTTGTAGTTTGCCAAGGATATATTGTTTTCTTTTCTGTTTTCACTAATTATTTCTTTAATTGTTGAGTCGGCTATTTTGCACTTTTTATACTTGGGAGAGCAAATCAACTATATGAATTGTTTTAAGATTTATTTTATGTTTATCAATATAGGTTTGGAGATGTAATAGGCATGATTGGTCTGTACTTACAATATATTCCGCTCCTTCTTCAATGACTTGTTCTATTTTCTTTTGTGCAAGAGCCATTGAAACTGGTTCATTAAAAAGGGTAAACATTCCTCCGTAACCACAACAGAAATTATTTGTATTTGCACTTACTATTTCTAATCCTCTAACATTTTGAAGCAAAAGTTTTGTTTCCTCCACTAAATTATATTCATTCAAAGAATGACAGTTATAATGTATTGATACTTTATGTGGAAAATATGCCCCAACATCCAAAGAATGTGTTATGTCAACTAAGAATTCTGTAATATCTACTATTTTATCATTAATATTTTTATACAGATTGTGATTTGAAGTGTTAAAAAATAATTTGCCCATATTATTCTTTACATATCCTATGCATGAGGTTGAGCAACCAACAATATAGTTTCTTATGCTAAAATCATTAATAAATTTTTCTCCTATCTCTTTTGCTTCTTCCCAATTTCCATTATCATAAAGCAATCTTCCACAACATGTTTGACTATCATTATATTCAACTTTATGTCCTAGTTTTTCGAGTAAATTAATCAAATTTATAGCAGTTTGAGGAGTAAATTGATCAACGCAACAGGGGATAAAAACTTCAACATTCATAATTATTATTTTGTACAAAAATACTAAAAACTACGTTACAAATAGCTTTTATATATAATTTTACTAATCTTGGACAAAGAAATATAGACTTTCTATAAACTAAAAAACTTTTAATAAAAACTTTTTCTAAATCATCATCCTTTTTTAAATAATAATATATATCTTTGCTCCATAAAATCAATCGAAAATGGAACATCAGTATGAAAAGTATTGTCATAATTGTGGTGCAATTATTGATAAACAAACAGATTTATGCCCTAAATGTGGAGCCAGACAAGCAAATTTTCAAAATGCTCAAACAAATGTAAATATCAATGTTAATCAACGTTGGTTAATAACTGTTTTGTTATGCGGTTTCCTTGGAGTTTTTGGAGCACATCGTTTCTACACAAATCATATCCTTTCAGGTATTTTACAATTAATCACTTGTGGAGGTTTGGGTATTTGGTGGATAATAGATTTAATACTTATTATCATAGGTCAGTTTAAAGACAAAGAAGGTAATTATATCAAAATGTAATTTAATCCATAACTCTTCTTTTATCAATATCAATTTTTTCTATGTCTAAGAAAATAATCTTTTTAATATTCTGTTTTTTTTGGTGTAGTCTTATATCTTTTTGTCAGCAAAATAAAGTTATTCCAACAGAAAAAATAATTGGGACAAACCATGTAACAAAAAATGAAATTAAGGCAAAAGAATTTCTTTTTACTAAAAGAGTGCATGATTTCTACATTGACTCAATAAATAATTATGCTATAATCCAATTTCGCAATACTGAAAGAAATGATGAAAGTATTGATAATGAAGGATCTGTTATACTTTTTGACTTAAATGATAGTTCCATTAAATGGGAAAACAAATTTGATTTTTCAGATGAAAACTTATACTTTAATGATAGCTTAATCATTAATTATACTTCCAATAAAATGTATTTGTGGGACCTAAGTAGCGGAGAAAATATATGGGAAGCGAATAATTCATTATACTACTTATTCAAAGACCAAAAGATTGCCTTAGCATACAATTCTTCTTGGGGAAAAAGCTCCAATAAACTTGAAGGAATTGATATTAAGAGTGGGGAAAAAGTTTGGGAAAGAAAAATTTCGACAGATGATGGTTGGGATAATATTTATTCCATAAATGATTCTATTGTTATTATTTACTCTAATGGATTTCATACTCTCAATCTAAATGACGGCAAAGGGATTGATTTTGTTTCAAAAACAAATTATAAAAATTACACATATCTTATTCTAACAAATGCATTAGGAATTACTCTTGGAATCCTTACAGGAGTTTTTACTTATACTTATGACGAACCAATTGTTACAAGTGATATACAATCCAAAATATTAATTGATAGTTCATATTTGTTCTATGCTTCAAGACATAATCTTTACAAACTTAATCAAGATGGGACTATTGTATGGAATAAAAAATTGAATAAGAAAAAAATCAGTAACTCAACTCTATTTAAAAAGGATAGTATAGTTTATATGATAAATAATGGATATGCAATAAAAAATGGAGTTAAAGTAAATTATGGAACCCCTTCTTTAACGGCATACAATACTTATTCTGGCAATCAAATTTTTTATAGCCCTTTTGTTGATAAGAAGAAGAAAGATGATATGATTTTGGATTACAAAGTTGAAAAAGATGAGATTGTTTTTCTTTTCAAAAAGAGTATTGCAAGGTATTCTCTAATAGATGGAAAGTTTATTTCAGACAGGAATTTTAACATTAAAGAATATGGGGATATGGTTTCATTTATTGAAGATAATATATATCACAAAGACAATTTGTATTATAGTAAAATAACAAAAACATACCCTAAAAATTATAATATTTTTACTAACTTTGGCTTAGCATTAAGTTTAAATGAAAAATTTGAAACTCAAGCCCTTCTTGAATACAAAGACCTATATTTTCTTTCATTAAGAGCAAAGACCTATGAGATATTGACTAATGATTCCCTAATTTCAATTATAAATAATAATGGAAAAACAATAACAGAACTTACTTTACTAAAAGATGTTGTTATAATTAGAGATAAACTATTTGGGAAAAAAGAAAATAGCTTATTTATGTTTGATTTAAACGAAGAATAATTTTCTTTAATCTTCGTTTAAATTTTTTTATTCTTAGATTCAATTTTAAAATCAAAAGAAGCTCTTGTTAGCTAAATGCTATTTAAGATTTCCCTAAGGAATTTTATTTTATTTTTATCTGTAAACTCTATAGCATATTCCTCAATTTCAGAGCCTTTTCCCATAGATATTTTTGTATTTCTATAAATCATTTTACTTTGTATAGTTGTTTTAGCGCTTAGATGAAAATGCTTAACTCCCGTTCTTTCATAGATTTCTTTTGCATTTTGATAACTAACACCAGAACCAACCATAATTTCAATTCTGTTTTTTGATTGGGTTTGGATTTGCGAAATTCTATCTAATCCATTAATAACTAAGTTTTCTCCCCCTGAGGTCAATATTCTATCGCATCCACATTCAAGAATATCTTTAAATGATTGAACATAGTCTTTTGTCATATCAATTGCTCTATGAAAACATACTTTCATTGGATGTGCAAAATCTACTAATTGCTTAGTTCTTTCTTTATCAATCGTTCCATCTGAGTTTAGAATTCCAAACACAACTCCCTCAACATTCTTTTCTTTGCAATAGGAAATATCACGTTTCATTGATTCATATTCTATATAAGAATAGCAAAAATCTCCACTTCTTGGGCGAATCATAACCATGGTTTTAATATTGAGTCTTTCTTTTACCATTTCAATTAAAGAAGCAAACGGTGTTAACCCCCCTTCACTTAGTGCAGAACAAAGCTCTATTCTATCTGCTCCTCCTTTTTCGGCTTCAATTGCCATCTCAATTGAGCTAACACAAACTTCAATCTCAAATCCTTTATTCATTATTTTTATTTATTATTGATTTTTCACACTATTAAGTTCTCCCTCTAAAGAATTTATTTTTTTAACAAATTCCCTGTAAGCTTCATTTTCCGTATTAAATGGTCTATGGTTTTTCATCTTTTGGAGTTGTTCAAAACGACAACATAACTCAATTGTTTTAATATTAAAGTAGGTTTGTTGGAATTTTTCCCAAATATAATCAATAGCAAATTTGTTTGGATGTAACATATCCTCTGAATAAAACCTATAGTCCCTAAGATCATCCATAAGAATTTCATATGAAGGAAAATATTCTACTTTTTTGTTTTGCTTACAAATCTCTTGAGTGGCTATATGTAGTATTGATTTACTTATTTGATTTTCCCTATAACCATCTCTCCAATGTCTAACTGGAGAAATGGTAATTATAATTTTTGAATTACTATTTACATTTATAGAAAAAAAGGAATCTATGCTATTAGTTAAACTATCCACGATTTCTTTGATAGAAAGAAGTCTTTTTGTAAAAAGAGAGGGATTGAGTTTATGACAGTTTCCCATTACTCTATTTGTATCATTATGTATATATACCCATGAAGATCCAAGAGTTATGAATAAATATCTAGATTTTTTGATGAATTGATTGCTTTTTTCTATTCTGGAATTTATTATCTCTAAGAGCTCTTGTTTGGATCCTGATTTGAAGTCTCCATGAAGAGAATAAGCTTTCCAGAAGTCTCCAGCAAAAACTATATCCTCATTTTCAAAAAATTTCTTTTTACAAATACTTTCAATACATTCAGAAATAGTAATTGGATTATATATTATTCCAAATGGATTTATATCGGTAGTGAAACCATTTTCAATTAATTTCTCTCCAATTGTTTGAGTAAAACATGAGCCTATTAAACTTATGAAATCAGTGTGTTGTATGGTTTGCAGTTTTTTTTCAGGACTTATTTCTGTTCTAAGAATCATAAAGCTACTTTTTTTATTGTTTAGAGTAAAAGAATAATTTTTACTTAAAATAAACATCTAATAAGTGCAAAAATATCATTGTTTTTCTTAATTATGAAAAATTGCAGCTTTTTTGTTAGGCTTTTGAGCTGAATTTGCTAACTTTGCAGTCTAAAAATAATAAGTTTCTATGATAAGTAATCAACCTGTTAACTTTGCAACGGCTAAAGAATTAGGCCTATTGCCAGAAGAGTTTGACCAGATTTGTAGCATTCTTGGACGTACTCCAAATTTTACCGAGTTAAGTATTTACTCAGTTATGTGGAGTGAACATGCTTCATATAAAAATTCTATTAAACAAATAAAAACATTACCTCGAGAAGGAGACCAGTTAATGGTTAAGGCCGGAGAAGAGAATGCAGGGATGGTTGATGTTGGGAATGGAATTGCATGCGTTTTTAAAATTGAGTCACATAACCATCCATCTGCAGTTGAACCATATCAAGGTGCGGCAACAGGTGTTGGAGGAATAAACAGAGATATTTTTACAATGGGTGCTCGCCCTATTGCACAACTGAATTCTCTTCGTTTTGGAGATATTGATAATCCACATACGCAATGGTTATTGAAAGGAATTTCTAAAGGAATTGGTGATTATGGAAATGCTTTTGGCGTTCCTGTTGTTGGAGGAGAAGTGTTTTTTGATCCTTGCTATGAACAAAATCCATTGGTTAATGCCATGAGTGTTGGGATTATGAAAAAGGAGGATTTGATTTCTGCAGTTTCAAAAGGAGAAGGAAATCCAATCTATATAGTTGGTTCTGCGACAGGCAAGGATGGAATTCATGGAGCTACATTTGCATCAGCTGATGTAACAGAAAATTCCGCTGATGATATCCCTTCAATTCAAGTTGGAGACCCTTTTCAAGAAAAATTATTATTGGAAGCAACTTTAGAATTAGGAAAGAGTGGAGCAGTTATTGGTATGCAAGATATGGGAGCAGCGGGAATTATTTGTTCTACATCTGAAATGAGTGAAAAAGGGGGAAGTGGTATGGATATTTTCTTAGATAAGGTTCCGCTTCGTCAAAAAAATATTGAGCCATGGGAAATTCTACTTTCTGAAAGCCAAGAAAGAATGCTTGTTTGTGTTGAAAAAGGAAAAGAAAAAATTGTTGAAGAAATATTTAAGAAATGGGATCTAAATTGTGCAAATATTGGTTTTGTAACAAATGGAGATAGTTTAAGATTCTTCTGGAATGAAGAATTAGTTGCTCAAGTTCCTGCGTCAACATTAGTTCTTGGAGGAGGAGCACCCCAATATGATAGGGAGTCCAAAGAACCAGCTTATTTTTCAGAAACATTCAAATTTAATATTGATGAGGTTAAAGAACCAAATTTAGATGAATGTAAGAGTATAGCTGATTTTATAGTTCAGCATCCCAATGTCGCTTCAAAAAGATGGGTTTACGAACAATATGATTCAATGGTAGGAACACGTAATATGTCAACCAATAGACTTTCTGATGCAGCTGTTGTTAATTTAAAGGAAACAGATAATGGAATTGCGATGACAACTGATTGTAATGGTCGTTATGTTCATGCTAATCCAGAAATTGGGACACAAATAGCTGTTGCTGAAGCTGCAAGAAACCTTGTATGTACTGGGGCAGAACCATTAGCAATAACAAATTGTTGTAATTTCGGAAATCCATATAATCCTGAAACATATTGGCAGTTTACTAATTCAATAAAAGGGATGGGAAAAGCTTGTAGGAAATTTAATACTCCAGTTACTGGGGGTAATGTTAGTTTCTATAACCAAGCATCAATAAATGGAAATGTTGAATCTGTTTTCCCAACTCCAGTAATAGGAATGATTGGAGTTGTAGAGAAGAAACTACAAACAACCCTTGATTTCAAAAAACACGGTCAAACAATATATTTATTAGGGAAGGTTGTAGATGATATTAACTGTTCTGAATATTTGTATTCATATAAAGGAATCAAATCTTCTCCTGCTCCATATTTCGACCTTGAAGAAGAATATAATTTACATCATGCTCTTAGTGGACTAATTCTTGAAGGACTAATTTCTTCGGCTCATGATGTTAGCGATGGAGGTTTATTTACATCCTTAATTGAAAGTGCTATGCCAAATAATTATGGTTTTGAAATTCTAACTGATAGTGAAATTCGTCTTGACTCTTACCTTTTTGGAGAAGCACAAGGAAGAATAGTTGTTACTATTGATCCTGATAAAGAAGAAGCTTTCTTAGATATGATAGGTCTAACAGGCGTCCCATGTTGCACAATTGGATCTGTAACCAAGGGAGAGATAATTATTGATGATGAAAACTTCGGAAATATAAGAGATTATAAAGTAAAATACGATAATTCTTTCTCAAAAAGGATGGAAAAATAACATTGAAAAAAAGAATTAAGAAAATGAAGAAAATTATTGTATTATCCCTTGCTTGCTTTTTGAGTTTTATGAGTTTTTCTCAATCCCAAAATCAGGGAATAAATGCTCAAATGCTCGAAAAAATTAAACAGAGTTATAATAATTCCTTTCAAGACAAAGCTTTGCGTAATGCCATTTCAAATAATCCAATTGATAAATTGGTTACTAATCTTGAAAACGAATCAAATTACGATACCTATTTTTCTAATAGGGTAAAAACCAAAGGGATTTCTGACCAAAAATCATCTGGACGCTGTTGGATGTTCGCCGGCTTCAATGTTCTGAGGTCTGAAATGATTTCAAAATTCAATTTAGGTGATTTTAATTTCTCTCATAATTATCTATTTTTTTACGACCAATTAGAAAAATCAAACCTATTCTTATCTTTAATAATAAAACATAAGGAAGAAGCCTTAGATAGCGAAAATAATAAATGGTTATTGAAGAATGTACTGTCGGACGGTGGTCAATTTACAGGAGTAAGTGACTTGGTTATGAAATATGGATTAGTACCCTCAAGTATTCAACCCGAAACCTATAATTCTGAAAACACCAGAACAATATCCAATCTAATAACCCTTAAACTTAAAGAATTTGCCTTGGAGTTAAGAGAAGCAAAAGTCAATGAAATTGAAACGAAAAAAATTGAAATGCTTTCTACAATTTATAGGATGTTAGTTTTGGCCTATGGAGAACCTATTAGTGAATTTAACTATACTCTACGTGATGCTTCTGGGAAAGAAATATCAACTGAAAAATATACACCTAAATCTTTCTACGAAAAATTTATAGCAAAAGATTTAACCAAGGAATATGTAATGCTAATGAATGACCCTACTCGTCCTTATAATAAACTCTATGAAATTGAGAACGACCGCCATGTAGTTGATGGTTATAATTGGAGATATATTAATTTGCCAATTGAGGACATTAAGAAAATTGCAATTGAATCTATTAAGGATTCTATTATGATGTATTTCTCATGTGATGTAGGTAAATTCTATAATAGACAAAAAGGGCTGTTGGATTTGAATAATTACGACTATGGTTCTTTGATGGGGACAAGTTTCTCTATGGATAAAAAACAAAGGATTCAAACTTTTGCAAGTGGATCTTCACATGCTATGACTCTTTGTGCAGTGGATTTAGACAAAAATGGCAAACCAAAAAAGTGGTTGGTTGAAAACAGTTGGGGCAATAACGCCGCTTGGCAGGGTCATCTAATAATTACAGACGAGTGGTTTAACGAATATATGTTCCGCCTTGTTGTGGAGAGAAAATATATATCTTCCAAAATATTAGATATCTTAAATCAAGTTCCTATTATTCTTCCACCTTGGGATCCAATGTTTGCTGAAGATATTGATTAGAAATATAATTGTTCTATGTTTGCAGGTTAAAAGTTTTTTTATGAAGATTAGAATTATATTTGTTCTTATTATATTTTTTTCTATCAATTCTTATTCTCAAGAAATCGATTCTATAAACCAATTAGAATCTAATTATTTATTAGATTTAGAAATACAAGATGAAGAATCTGAAGTTGATGAAGAATCAATGGAAATTGGAGCTAAGGACGAAGAAGCATTGCAATCTGTTAAGTTTTCAGAAGGATTGCTTAGCTACATTAATCTCTTGAGAGATAAAGATAGTTTGGTTTATCATTTTTCCAAAACAATTGGCGAAAACGAGATATTACCTACTGTTGATCAGTTTAACAAACTAAATATTGAGAGAATGTATGAAGTCATTTTTCATCCTAATAAAAATAAAGTTATGTATGTAAGAGAAATGATACTTAATGAAAACCAAGCTTGGGATTATATTTATGAAAATATTTTTGACCTAAATGGAGTAGAAAGACTCTTTATAAGGCATTATAGCACTTTTAATTCTGTTTGTGCAGAAGTAGCTTTTGAACTGTCTGAATATTTCTTTAATGAACAAAATGAGCTTATAAAGAAAACTTATTCAATTGTTGATGGGCAACATAACCCAATAAATATTAACGATTGTTGGATGGATAGGGAAGAATATTTAAGATATAAAAACTTCGACGAACTTAATTCAAATTTAAAATTAAATTTAGGAGGACTTCCTAAAAATAATTCCTTTGATAAAGAAGATATTGAAGTTCCTACTCAAGAAGAAATATCTAAACCAATAAACGTAGAAAAGGAATAATTTTATGAGATTAGTGATTGATATTGGGAATACGAGAGCAAAGGCTGCTGTTTTTTCTTCAAGGACAATGGTTTTTGTTGAATCATATAATAGTATTTCTCTTAACGATATCAAAAACATAATTGAAAAATTTCCAACAATAAAAAAATCAATTTATTCTTCGGTATCAAATAATTACAATGAAGATATCCAAGATTATTTGAATCACAAAACTCAATTTATTAATACGGAAAAGGAATTGTTTTATCCTATTAATAATAAGTATCTTTCTCCAAAAACATTAGGAAAGGATAGGTTGGCAGGAGTTATAGGTGCTAAAAGTTTGTTTTCTGATAGCGATTGTTTAGTTATTGATGCTGGCACTTGCATTACAATTGATTTTATTGATAAAGAAAACAATTATTATGGAGGTTCAATTTCTCCAGGAATTAATATGAAATATAGGGCATTAAATACTTTTACTGGATTTTTGCCGTTAATAATTGATAAATTTAAAAACGAAGACATAATTGGAACAAATACGCAAGGTTCAATAAAATCCGGAGTATTAAATGGAACAATAATGGAAATAGAAGGTTTTTTGAGACACTACTCATTGATACATCCTGAATTAAAAATATTATTTACCGGAGGAGATGCTAAATATCTCCAAACATATTTTAAAGAAATAACAATACTTGAAGAGCATTTAGTTCTTCTTGGTTTAAATATTATACTTGACACCAATGCATAAAATAAGAATTATTTATCTATTTGTTTTTGTAGCAATAATTGCTTCATTTCCAAACATAGCTCAAGCACAAACATCAATTAGCTCTCCTTATTCTCGCTTTGGAATAGGAAATGTCAACATTTTTAATAACCCCATAAATAATGCTATGGGAGGAGTTGGTTATGGCTTTCAAAGGAACAATTCCATAAATTATATGAATCCAGCATCATATGCAGGAATTGATACAACTTCATTAGTTTTTGATATTGGTTTTTATTCGGAATGGCTATCCATTAAAACAGATAAATACAAATCAACTGGGAATAACACAAGCCTATCTCATATATTAATAGGTTTTCCAGTTGGCAGTAAATTGAAATTTGCATTAGGGATAATGCCTTTGTCTTCTGTTAATTTCACAACAATAAAAGATTCTATTTCTCCTGAAACTGGAAAATATAGAGAAACATATACTGCCGACGGCGGACTCAATAAGGCCGCATTAGGATTTGCCTACGAGCCTATAAAAAATTTATCCTTTGGTGTGAATTTTGAATATGTATTTGGAAACTATTATAAAGCCTCAACTATATCTTTCCCAGACTCTTCTTATATGTTTTCTTCAAGGGTTGAAAACAATTATCACGTTAGAGCATTTAATTTAAGCTTTGGGGTTCAGTATTTTCAACCTCTTAAAAATGGAGATAGATTAGGAGTAGGTATTGTTTATGACTATCTTTCTAAGTTTCCAACAGATAATATCCTATCAAGTTATACTTTTACAACAAGCGCAGGTTTAGAATATTTAAAAGATTCAATTTTAGAAGTTAAAACTAACAATTCAATTACATATCCATCAATAATTGGATTAGGATTTTCATACGAAAGACCAAATAAATTCTTTTTTGGAATTGATGGCAGATATGAAACATGGTCTGATTTTTTATTTCAAAAGAATTACCAGAACAATAACTTAGTCAACAATCTAAAGATTTCAGTTGGAGGAGAGTGGAAACCTGATGCTTATGGTAGCTTCTTTAAAAAATCAATTTATCGTTTTGGCTTTTTCTATGATGATGGAATGTTAGAATTAAATAATACAAGAATAAATCAATATGGTATAAGTTGTGGATTTGGCTTCCCAATCAAGAAATCAAACACAATGATAAACTTAAGTTTAGAATATATAAAAAGAGGAACAACACAAAATAATTTAATTCAAGAAGATTACTTCCGTTTAGGATTGTCTTTTTCGGCTAAAGATTTATGGTTCTTTAAGAGAAAATATCAATAAAAATTTAATCAAAAATAGAATAGAAAAGTAAATGAAAAAGATTGTAAAACTATTTATGTTAATTGTAGTAGTTAGTATTGCTACTACAAGTTATGCTCAAAAATTTGGTGAAACTCCAAAAGACAGTGTAGATTGTATTATGAATAACTCTTTATACCAAGAATTTTATAATCAAAAGAATTATAAAGATGCATATGAGCCTTGGAAAAATGCAGTTATAGCTTGCCCTAAGAATCATGTTAATTTATATATTCGTGGAGCAGTTATTCTAAAAAATCTATTTGCACAATCACAAACGCCTCAAGATCAACAAAAATATCTTGATGAGCTAATGTCACTATATGACAAAAGAACTGAAGCATTTGGACAAGAAGCAAATAATATTGCACGTAAGGCTAAAGATTTGTCTGACCTGTCTCCTAACGAAAAAGAAAGAGTTTATAATCTCTATAAAGAAGCAGCTCAAAAGGGTGGTGAAAAAGGAATTGACCTTGATGATCAATATAAACCATTATATTTAAAAGCTTGTTTCGAATACCTACATTCAATATCAGCAAACGAAGAACAAATGTCAGCTCTTTTTGATGCATATGATTTTTCTTCTGATGCCTTAGAATTTTCAAAAAAACAAGCCGTTGAAGCAGGTGATAAAAAAACAGAGGATAGAGTCAAAGAATACATTGCTGCAACAGAACAAATAATCGAACCATTTGCATCTTGCGAAAAAATTGTTCCAATATATCAACCTAAATTTGACAAGGAACCAAATAACCTTGAATTATTAAAAAAGATTACTACAAATTTAGAAAGAAAAGGATGTACTAAAACAGATTTATTTTTTAATGCAACAGAAAATCTGCATAAATTAGACCCTACATCAAGATCTGCATTTATGATGGGACAAATGCTTGCAGTTAAGGGAAATACAAGAGACGCTGCATCTTATTTCAAAGAAGCTCTGGATAAAGCAGAAGATAACGATTCTAAAGCAAAAGCTTGTATGCTTTGGGCTCAAATGCTTATGGCATCTGACCAATATTCAGCAGCTCGATCAGCCTTCTACCAAGTTTCTAACTACGATAAATCAAAAGAAGGAGAAAGTTTATACTTTATTGCAACCATGTATTTAAGTTCTGCAGCTTCATGTGCATCACATGAAGGAAAAATTAGAGGAGCTGCATGGGCTGCATACGATAAGGCAGCAAGAGCAAAATCAATTGATCCTTCAATTTCAGACAAATGCGAAGCATTAATGCGTACTGCCGTTGGTCAATGGCCAACTACTGAAAGTGCATTTTTCTATGAAATTGCAAATGGTCAATCATATTCAGTTGGTTGTTGGATAGGCGAAAGCACAACTGTTAGATTAAGATAATTATTAAAACTTTGTTGATAGATAACATAAGTAGATATAAAATTGTGAAGATAAACTTATTGATAATTATAGGTTTATCTTCACTTTTGCTTTTTATTTCTTGCCAAGGAGAAAGCCCTTCCGGAGAAAAGGGGAAAATTGGCAAACCAACTCAAATTGTTAAGTTCGCAGACATCCTAAGGAGTCAAAATGGAAAAGTTGAAGTGCAAATAAAAGCCCCTATTGTATATAACTACGATGGAGACAGTGCAAGAATGGCTTTTCCCAAAGGGTTGAAAGTATGGTTCTATAATAAGGATTTATCTCTTAAGTCAACTCTTATTGCCAAATATGCAATAACTTACAATAATAGCAATAAGGTATTTCTTAAAGATAGTATTGAAATAGTAAATTATAATAACAAAGATACTATTTATTGCAAGGAATTGATTTGGGATAAAAATTTAAAAACAATTACTTCAGACAAAGAGGTTAGGCGTCAAAGTCTGTCAGGAATTGCTTATGGAGATGGATTTCAGAGCAATGAACAAATGGATAGTGTTAGAATAAAAAATCTAAGAGGCACTCAATATGTCTCCGAAGATGAATAATAATATTAAGAATTAATTATTACTTAGGATTATGAAGATTAAAAATGTATTATTTCTCTTATCAGTTGTTTTATTTTTTTTAGGATGTAATAAGACAAAAACTTCATTGGAAAGCATGGAAATAGAAGAAGTGAAAGTCAATGAAATAAAATATTACGAAAAAAATCCTAAATATGCAAGTTATAAGTTTGATATTAGTATTCAATTGCCAAAATGTCAAAAAGACACAATTGTTTGTAGCCTAAGGAAGGTAATAATTGAATCTATATTTAATATAAATATAGATACCACCGATACAAAAACTGCAATCAATAGATATATGTTAGAGAGGTCTGATTCATTTCAAGAACCAGAAGCTATATATTTAAAGAATAATAGAAGCACAAATCAAATGTGGTCTAAACTCGATTGTAAGTTTGTATATTCTACAAAAGATTTGTTAAGTTATAAAGTCCTTGAAGAATATTTCACAGGAGGAGCTCACCCAAATAAAGATAGATACTATTTTAATTATGATTTTTCATTAGCAAGAAAGCTTAATAATGAAGATATATTTAAACCTACCGCAAAAGATGATATTAGGTTAAAAGAAATATTGCTTAAGCAATTAATGAAACAAGAAAATGCAAAACAAATAGATGATTTAAACTTATTTGATGTAGAAAGTCCAAAAGATTTTATGATATCTCCAATAATATATTTTGATAGTGCAAATGTTGTTTTCTCCTATGGAGACTCCGATATAAGAGCTTATGCTTATGGAGCTCCAGAAATCAAAATACCAATAAAACAAGCAATGGAATTCTTTAAAGAAGATTTTAAGAATAGACATTTTTCCGAAAAAACTCACTAATAATTATTTTACTTAATTTTGTTGATTAATTATATATGTATATGAAAAAGATATTTTTTTTTAGTTTTCTTTTGTGTGTTTTCTTTTTTTCGTGTTCGAAAGACAAAAAAAGCATAGTTGTTGACCCTTCAACCGGAAAGGAAGTTACTATGAATATAAATAGATTTGAAGATGTCTTATTCGATAAAAATCAGCAAGATTTTAAGGCTCACCTTCAGGCAAATTATGAAAACTATAAACCTCTATTCAATACAACATTAGATAATCAAGAATACTTTAAAGTAATTAGTGAGTTTGCAACTGACCCTGAAATGATTTCTGCCTACGTGCAAGTTAAAAAGCGCTATCCAAATTTAGATTGGGCTTCAAACCAAATAACCAATGCCTTCTCTATCCTTTTGGAAGATTATCCTAACACAAAAATACCCAAGCTCTATTCTCTTATGTTTGGACCAGCTGAGTTTTCTTATTCATATTCAAAAAGGATAATTGCTCAAAAAGATTTTATTGTAATTGCAATTGATTTGTACGCAATAAAATCACTTCAGGATAACAAGTTTTATGCTCAATTTCCTAAATACATTACTTTAATGCTTGACTCTGCATATATGGTTCCTGATATTATGAATTCATATCTTAGAAATGTTACAACAGAAAACATTCCGCTTGTTGAACAAACAATAGATGCATCGCTGTGTGATATTATTGTTGAAAGAGGGAAATACTATTATGCATTAACAAAAATATTACCTAATTCATCTATTAGTAGTATATTGAGATATACCCCTGAGCAAATGGATTGGGCTGAAAAGAATGAATATAATATTTGGGGATTTATAATTCAAAACGGATTATTGTATTCTAAAGATAGGGTGCAATATATGAATATGATTTCAGAGGGACCAACAACAAAAGGTCTAAATGGTTCTCCATCAAGATTGGGTGATTATATTGGTTTTAAAATTGTAGAAAAATATATGAAACAAACCAATAAATCATTGAAGGAAATGTTTGAAACAAAAGATTCAAAAGAAATACTTAACAAATCAACTTATAAACCAAAGAAATAACATAATATTTTTATTTAGGGCATAATGAAACTACATATTTCTGTTATACTAAAATTTCTACTCATTCTTGGGCTATTGATAATAACCCAAATAGCAATGTATTTGCTAAACTTAAATATATTCTCAATTGATGGGATATCTGATGTTTTTTCTATTTTTCTGGGAGCCATAAGATTTGGAATTGCATCAATTGTTGTTTTCCTCTCCCCTTTTCTTTTGCTTAGCCTGCTTCCAATTCCAATAAGACAAAACAAATACTATAGAAAACTATATAATTTCTTCTATGTTTTGGGAGCAAATATTATATTAATCTTGAATTGTATTGATTTAGCTTACTATAAATTCACCTATAAAAGAATTGCTTACGATTTTTTTAATTATCTTGGCGTTGGAGGAGACTTCAAAGAGTTAATACCTCAATTTGCAAGAGATTATTGGCATATTGTTTTAATATTTATTGTTTTAAATATAATACTTGATTACTTCAGAAAGCTAATTGACAAAAAATATACCTCAGAACTTATTTTTGCAAACACTAAATGGTTTGTTAAAAATTCAGTTTTTTCTATTATTCTAATAGGTTTGTTTTTTATTGGACAAAGAGGAGGACTTCAGCTCCGACCACTTAGCATTGTTCACTCCAACTACTACACCTCAACACAAAATACTCCACTTGTTTTAAATACTCCTTTCACTCTTTATAGAACTTGGGGAAAAATTGGGTTGGAACCAAAAAAATACTTCAATAACCAGGAGGAACTAAATTCATATTTCAATCCAATAATAGCCCCTACTTCAAAACCAGATAGTCTTTTCACAACCCCATTGGAGGTTGGGAAAACAAATGTTATTGTAATTATTTTGGAGAGTTTTTCCGAAGAATATATGAATGGATATACTCCTTTTTTATCTTCTTTAGCTCAAAAATCAATCGTTTTTAATGGATATGCAAATGCAAAAAGAAGCATAGACGGAGTTCCTGCAATTCTCTCTTCTTTGCTGCCACTTTCTGAAGAATCTTTCATTACTTCCCAATATGGAAGCAATAATCTCTCTTCTTTTGCATCATTACTAAAACCATTTAATTATAAATCATCATTTTTTCATGGCGGTTATAATGGGTCAATGGGATTTGATGCCTTTACAAGAAATGTTGGTTATGAGGACTATTATGGAAGAAGAGAATATAATAATGATAAAGACTACGATGGGAATTGGGGAATATTTGATGAACCTTTTCTTCAATATATGGTTAAAGAACTTGACCACTATAAGGAGCCATTCACTTCTGCCGTATTCACACTAAGCTCCCATCATCCCTACACCATTCCTGCTAAACATAAAGGACGTTTTCCCAAAGGGACAATGATTGTTCATGAAACAGTTGGATATGCCGACTATTCACTAAAACGTTTTTTTGAACAAGCACAAACAAAACCTTGGTTTAAGAATACGTTATTTATTATTACTGCAGATCACTCAGCAGCCACCAAAGAACCAGAATATACAACTCTTTTAGGCAAATACCGTATTCCAATAATATTCTATCATCCAAGCCTAAAGAGAGGAATAAAAATAGATAAAAACATTCAACAAGCAGATATCCTTCCAACCACAATGGCACTAATTGGCTACAAAAAACCCTTTATCTCGTTTGGGAAAAATGCCTTTGAAAAGGGAGATAATCCATATATTTTATTTACAAACGATGAATATATGCTAATAGAAGGAGATTATTTATTCAAATATCAAGACGGATTTGATTCTAAATTGTTTTTCCTTGCTCAAGATGTTAATGCTAAAAAAGATGTTGGCAAAGGAAATATTGAGGTTTTTGAAAAAATGAAACTAAAAATACAAGCACTAATTCAAGAATATAATAACCGACTAATAGAAAATAAATTAGTTATTAAAGATGCAGAAAGATAGGATTCTATTTATAATTAACCCCATTTCAGGAGTTGGTAAACAAAAACAAGTTGAAACTGCAATCGATAAGGTTTTAGATTTAAACTTGTTTGAATACGAAATTGCCTACACCGAATATGCTCACCATGCAACAGCAATTAGCCTTAAGGCTGCAATGCAAAACGTTGATATTGTTGTTTCTGTTGGTGGTGATGGCTCCATAAACGACTGCGTAAGAGGACTAATAGGAACAAACGTGACTCTTGGAGTTATTCCTGCAGGAAGTGGAAATGGACTTGCCAGAACTCTAAACATACCTCTAAATATTGAAGAAGCAATAGAGGTATTAAATAAAAAAAAGAAAGCAACAATAGATACAGTAAAAGTTAACAATAAAATTTACGCATCAATTGCAGGAATAGGGTTTGATGCCCTAATTGCAAAAGAATTTAGAAAAACAAAAGTTAGAGGATTCAACAAATACCTATCATTAATACTCCAATTTTATCCTTTCTATGAATCAAAGAAATATTTAATTGAATACGATGGGAACAAAATTGAGACCGAAGCCCTTTTTATCAGCTTTGCAAATTCCAACCAGTTTGGATTCAACACCATTATTGCCCCTTCTGCAAAGGTGGATGATGGTTACATACAGGTAAGCATTGTTAAGAAAGTTCCAATAGTTATGCTTCCATGGACAGCTCAACTCCTGTTTTTTAGAAACTTTGACAAATCAATTTATGTCAAAACCTTCAAAGCAAAAGATATAAAAGTTAGAAATAATGAATCTCGATTAGTTAACCTTGATGGAGAATCAGTTAGAATGGATAGAGAGCTCAATTTTTCAGTTAACCCTAAATCCTTAAACGTTATAATACCAGAAAATTATGGCAAAGAAAGAAAAGAACCGAGTTGGTATAGTCTATTCAACCAACCCCTCTTTCCAATACGAAGTTGATGAGCCTCAAAACAGCGAAACCCTTCCTCCACAACAGCAAAACCTAAGAGTTCAGCTCGACAAAAAACAAAGAGGCGGGAAAAAGGTTACTCTGATAACAGGATTTATTGGTTCAGAAGAAGACATAGCAACCCTTGGAAAGATGCTTAAAACAAAATGTGGGGTTGGAGGGAATACAAAAGATGGAGAAATTCTAATTCAAGGAGACCATAGAGAGAAAGTTATGGAATTGCTTTTAGCTCAGGGATATAAAGTTAAGAGAGTTGGAGGTTAAAAATATCACTCCAAAATCTTTTAAAAGCCTAATATTATAACCATTACCCCAAAAATTAACACCCTTAATTTAAGCGTAAACTTGATTTCTGACTTATCAAAAGCAGTTTCTAACTATTTTAACTTCGTTTAGAACTCGCGAGATGGGTATGTCACACTCCACGAGATGGGTATGTCAGCACCGGTGAGATGGGTATGTGAGGAGTGCTGAGATGGGTATGTCACATAGCGTGACATGCCCATCTCGCGAGTTCTAAACGAAGTTAAAATAGTTAGAAACTGCTGCTT
>JAQUTD010000015.1 GCA_028709955.1 Bacteroidales bacterium
TTCTGAATTAACTGTTAACCATTTTTTTTGCATAAAAAAAAACCTTAACTCGTTAGGGTTAAGGTTTTGGCGGAAAGTGAGGGATTCGAACCCCCGGACCTGTTACAGTCAACGGTTTTCAAGACCGCCGCATTCGACCGCTCTGCCAACTTTCCGTGTGCAAAGGTACTACTTTTTCAATAATCACAAAGTTTTTCAATATATTTTTTTGTTTTTTTTTACTTGCTTGAAAATATTATTATCAATTTCAAATATTTATCTTATATTTGCAGGCTGAATTTAATGTGAAATTTAATCAAAAAATACAATAAAATTATTGAATAATGGAAAAGAAAGATTTATTAAACGAAGTTGTAAAGCACATTGATATTAAAAAAATCAATACTACTGATTTGGTTAATGCAATGAGAGATATGTCATTCTCTTCTCGTGATACTGCCAATGCAGCAGATATTTACGACAGGATGATTAATGATAAGGATTGTTCTATAATCTTAACTCTTGCTGGTAGTACTTCTGCTGCTGGTTGTATGCAGGTGTATGTTGATATGGTTAAAAATAAAATGGTTGATTGTATTGTTTCAACTGGTGCTTCTATAATTGATATGGACTTTTTTGAAGCCTTAGGTTTTAATCACTATAAGGGAACTCCTTTTATTGATGATAAATATTTAAGGTCTAACTATGTTGACAGAATTTATGACACATATATTGATGAAGAGGAACTTCAGAATTGTGATGGAACCATTAAACTAATTGCGGATAGATTAGAAAAACGTCCTTATTCTTCAAGAGAATTTATTTGGGAAATTGGAAAATGGTTGTCCGAAGGTAATGCTAAGAAGAAAGATTCTTTAATTCAAGCTTGTTATGAAAATAATGTGCCTATCTTCTGCCCTGCCTTTAGTGATTGTTCTGCTGGTTTTGGTTTGGTGTTGCATCAGGTTGAAAACCCAGAGAAACATCTAACAATTGATTCTGTAAGAGATTTTAGAGAATTAACTGATATTAAGATTAAGGCTGGCACAACTGGTTTGTTTATGATTGGTGGTGGTGTTCCTAAGAATTTTGTTCAAGACACTGTTGTTTGTGCTGAAATTCTTGGTCATGAGGTTGATATGCATAAATATGCTGTTCAAATAACTGTTGCTGATTCAAGAGATGGTGCCTGCTCTTCTTCAACCCTAAAAGAAGCTTGTTCATGGGGTAAAGTTGACACAACTTACGAACAAATGGTTTATGCTGAGGCAACAACTGTTGTTCCTATGATTGCATCTTACATCTATCATAAGGGAGATTGGCAAAAAAGAGAAGTAAAGAACTTTGCAAAAATGTTCTTAAAATAAATGATTGATTATTGATTATTATATCGTAGAGACGTCGATTTATCGCGTCTCTTTTTTTTGTCTTTTTTTATCTATTATTCCTTTGTTGATATTTTTTTGTAATTTTGCTCCTGACAATAGTGTCAAACTATTCTGTAAATTAGAATAATGAATTGTTATAGAGTTGGATTAGATGTTGGTTCAACAACTGCTAAAGTGGTGGTTGTGGATGAATTGGGTGATATTATTTTTTCAAAATACTTAAGACATTGTGCAGATATTTTTGCAACTGTTATATCCATTTTCAAGGAGTTAAAAACAGAATTACAGGACAGCGAGATAGAATTATCGATTACAGGCTCTGTTGGAATGGGAATTGCTGAACGTTTTTCTTTACCTTTTATTCAAGAAGTTACCGCAACGGTTGATGTTATCAAAAGTAAGTTTCCTGGCATTTCAACAATAATTGATATTGGAGGAGAGGATGCTAAGGTTGTATATTTAAAAGAAGATGGAAGTGCTGACTTGAGGATGAATGGCAATTGTGCTGGTGGAACAGGGGCTTTCATTGACCAAATGACAACTCTTTTGGGAGTTTCGATTGAGGAATTAGACAATTTGGCTATTCAATCAAAAAGAATTCACCCTATTGCTTCAAGATGTGGGGTGTTTTCGAAAACAGATATTCAAAACCTTATTAGTAAGAATGTTGACAAAACAGAAATAGCCAAGTCGGTATTTCATGCCGTTGCTGTTCAAACTGTTGTTACTCTTTCTCATGGAGTTGAAATAAAACCCAAAATCCTGTTCTGTGGCGGTCCCCTTACTTTTATTCCTTCTCTTAGAGAAGCTTTTATTGAGTATTTAAACATTGAACCACAGGATACTATTACTCCCGAAAATGCAAATCTTATTCCTGCCTGGGGAGCTGCAATTCATCAAGAAAAGACTTCCAAACTTAGAATAGATGAGATATTAGAAATTATAGAAAACACCAATTGTGAGGATTTAAAAACAACTCAGAGATTGCCTGCCCTTTTTTCAAGTGAAACACAATATTTGAATTGGAAACAAGAGAAAGCAAAACATTTTATTGAACAAGCTGATATAAAAGATTATAAGGGAGATTTATGGATAGGAATTGATTCTGGTTCAACCACCACAAAGGTTGTTGCAATTGACAGTGAGGAAAGGGTTGTATTTTCTTTCTATAGTCCAAATAGTGGCAACCCAATTCAAACCGCCAAAGAAGGATTAGAGAAATTAATTAGAGATAGTAATGATAAATCTCTAAAAATTAAAGCAAGCTGCTCAACTGGCTATGGTGAAGATTTAATTAAGGCAGCATTTAACCTTGATTGTGGGATTATTGAAACCATAGGACATTATGCCTCTGCAAAGAAAATATCTCCTGATGTTTCTTTTGTGCTTGACATTGGAGGACAAGATATGAAAGCTATGTTTGTTGAGAATGGAGCCTTGAATCGTATGGAGATTAATGAAGCTTGTTCATCGGGTTGTGGTTCATTCCTCGAAACTTTTGCAAAATCTCTTGGTTATAGCATTTCCGATTTTGCTACTTTGGCTTGTAAGGCTCAATTTCCTTGTGATTTGGGAACTCGTTGCACTGTTTTTATGAATTCAAAGATTAAACAAGTACTTCGTGAAAATGCTTCCATTGAGGATATTGCCTCAGGGCTTTCTTATTCGGTTGTTAAGAATTGTTTGTATAAGGTTTTGAAGATAAAGAATGAAGCAGAATTAGGTGAAAATATTGTTCTTCAAGGAGGAACCATGAAAAATGATTCGGTTGTTAGAGCTTTTGAATTGCTTACAGGGTCTAATGTTTATAGGAGTAATATATCGGAGCTTATGGGAGCTTATGGATGTGCTATTTATGCAAAAAACTCCATTAATTCGGAAGGAGTTCTTTTAGAAAACTTAATCACAAACGCCCAATATTCTACTCAGGAGCTACAATGTAGAGGTTGTGAGAATCATTGTGTCATTAATAAATATAGTTTTGAGAATAATAATATTTTCTACTCTGGAAATAAATGTGAAAAGATTTTTACTAATGATGGTGATAAAAAACTTAAGGGGAAAAACATCTATACAGACAAATACAATCTATTATTTAAAAGAAAATCAATTAAAGAATATAACTATCCAATTGTTGTTGGAGTACCTCGAGCTCTAAACATTTACGAAAACTATCCTTTCTGGCATGAATTATTTGCAAGTTGTGGCATTTGCACTGTTCTTTCGGAGCCTTCAACCTTTAAGAATTATGAATCAGGGGTTAGTTCTGTGATGTCGGATAATATTTGTTTTCCTGCCAAATTAACACATAGTCATATATATGATCTTATTTCAAAAAAAGTTGATAGAATATTTATGCCTTACGTAATTTATGAAAAAAAAGAAACTAAAAATTCTATTAATAGCTATAACTGTCCTATTGTTTCTGGTTATTCGGATGTGATTAGAAGTGCAATAAATCCTTCAATTCCTATCGACTCCCCTACTATCAATTTCAAAGATGAGAAACTGCTTAAGAAATGTTGCAAAGACTATCTTCAAACCTTAGGAGTTGATAGTATAACTATAAACAAATCAATTCAAAATGCTTTAAATGCTCAGCAAGATTATGAAAAAGAAATTGAGGAAATAAATCATAAGATATATCATCCAAACAAAGAGAAAAAGAAATTAACCATTCTTCTTGCCGCAAGACCATATCATACCGATCCTCTAATTCAACATAAAATTTCGGATATGATTTCGGATATGGGAGTTGATGTAATTTCTGAAGATATTGTAAGAAGTAATATAGATATTCATTTCGACGAAACTCATTATGTTTCTCAATGGGCATACATCAACAGAATTTTAAAAGCCACTCAATGGGTTGCCGAGCAGGGTAATCATATCCATTTAGTTCAGATGACTTCTTTTGGATGTGGTCCTGATGCTTTTCTTTTGGATGAAGTTAAGGCTGTTTTGAAACGTCATGGAAAGAGCCTTACTGTTCTTAAAATTGATGATGTAAATAATATTGGGTCACTTAAACTTAGGGTAAGGTCGTTGATTGAGAGTTTAAAATATGAAAACAATTATATTTCCAAACAAACCCCTTTCCTAACCACCAAAACATTCACTAAGAAAGAAAATTCAAGAAAAATTATTGTCCCTTTCTTCACCGACTTTGTTTCTCCTGTTATGCAATCTTTTTTCAAACTAACAGGCTATGAATTTGAAGTTTTGCCTAAGAGTGATAATGATTCGGTGGAACAAGGATTAAAATATGCCAATAATGAGGTTTGTTATCCTGCAACTCTTATTATTGGAGATATTATTAAGGCTCTAAAATCAAAGAAATATGATTTGCACAAGACAGCAGTTGCAATAACTCAAACAGGAGGTCAATGTCGTGCTTCAAACTACTTGGCTATGATTAAAAGTGCAATGGTTGAATCGGGATTTGAAAAAGTTCCTGTTATTTCTGTTGCCTTTGGAAGTAGTATGAGCAACAATCAATCTGGCTTCTCTATCAACTGGCTCAAATACATACACACTGCCTTAGATGCAATTCTTTATGGCGATTGTATTTCTAAATTCTATTATGCTTCAATTGTTAGAGAAAAAAATATTGGTGATGCCGAAAGATTGAAGGATTATTATCTTGAAGTTGCTAATAATATTATTCTTAAAAACGATAGTAAGGGATTGAAAAAAATGCTCAGAAATGCTGCAAACGATTTCAATAGCATAATAAACCATAACCATAATCTCCCAAAGGTTGGAGTTGTTGGTGAAATTTTTCTTAAATTTAATTCCTTTGCCAATAAAGAAGTCATGAAATGGTTGACAGATAAACAAATTGAAGTTATCCCTCCTATGCTTACTGATTTCTTTATCCAAACTTTTGTTAATAATAAGGTAAGAAAGAAAGAAAACTTGTCAAAATCCTCAATGCCTGATTTCCTAATGGATAAAATCTATGATTTAGTTCATAAAGAAATTGAAAAGTTTGACAAAATCTCTTCTGTTTTCAAACACTACAATCCATTTAACGACATTTTTGAAACTGCAAACAACGGAAAAGAAGTTATATCTCTTTCAGCTCAATTTGGAGAGGGATGGTTGCTCCCTGGTGAAATTGTATCTTTTGCCAAACACGGAATAAACAACGTAATAAGTCTTCAACCTTTTGGATGTATTGCAAATCATATAATATCGAAAGGAATAGAGAAAAAGATTAAAACCCTTTATCCTCAAATGAACCTTTTGTCCTTAGACTTTGATAGTGGAGTGAGTGATGTAAATATCACAAATAGACTTCATTTAATGATAGATAATATTAAATAATTTTGGAAAATGGAAATATCTAAACACTCCGAAAGCATGGAAACTCAAATTATTGAGGTTGCTAAGCAAATGTTTTTAGAATATGGTTACAAAAATACTAATATGTGTGATATTGCCTCAAATATTGGCATAAACAGAACCACACTCCACTACTACTATAATACTAAGGAAAAACTATTCCAAGCAGTTTTTGGAACAATAATTCAAACCTTTCTGCCAAAAATTCAAGATATTTTAATAAACGAAGAACCTTTCTTTGATAAGTTAGGTAAGGTGATAGATATATATTTTGATATATTTTTAACAACACCCTACCTTCCAAAATTCATTATTAGTGAAATAAACAGAGATGTTAATCAATTACTTAATGTTGCTTATAGCGTTGGATTTGGAAATTATATAGAATTAGTGTCTAAAATAATCAATCAAGAAATGGACAAAGGCAACATGAAGCGTGTTGAAATTCATATCATACTGATGTCCTTTATAAGTCAATTAACTTTTCCTTTTATTGCAAAAAACTTAATTGAAGAAATATTAAGAACAGATAACAAAAAATTAGAAGACATTATTCAGCAATGGAAAGAAGTTATAATGATGCAAATGAAAGCATTACTAAAGGTAAATAAATAAGAGGATAACCTGAAAAATACTAACCTTAATTTATTAGTATTGAAATATTAGTAAGAAATAGTTTAATACTCATTGCAAGAAGAATAACTCCAAAGAATTTTCTAAGAATATAGATTCCAGCTTGACCTAAAAACTTTTCAGCTAAATGAACCTTTTTTATAACAAAATAAACTAAAATCATATTAAGGGTCATTGCAATAATAAGATTAAGAGTTGAAACCTCCGAACGAAGAGAAAGAGTTGTTGTTAGAGTTCCAGCACCAGCAATAAGAGGAAAAACCATAGGAACAATTGTAGAGTGTCCCTTAGGACCATCGTTCTTGAATATTTCAATATTAAACGTCATTTCAACTGCCAAAGCAAAAAGAATAATTGCCCCAGCAATAGCAAAAGATGCAATATCAACATTAAATATTTTCAAAAGCCCCTCTCCCAAAAACATAAACAAAATCATTAACCCTAAAGAAATCAAGGCAGCCTTTGCAGCATGCACTTTTTTCCCTGTTGTATTCAAATCAATAATAATTGGAATAGAACCAGTAATATCAATAACTGCAAACAACACCATAAAAGCCGTGAAAATCTGTCTAAAATCTAATGTTAAATCTAATGGCATAAACAAGAAATATTAATATAGTTTGAAAGTGCAAAAATACAAATAAATAATTTTATTATAACACAAAAGCAATAATTATCTTAACACTCCTAACTTTGTGTGTGATTACTCTTTTTTGAGTTAATAGCAATTTCAAATGCAAATACACTAAAAATTATTGAAAAAGCAAGAAAGTTTTGTTGAAATAGGGGAAACAACTATTATCTTTGCAAAAACTTTTTTTAAACTTACGAAGATGAATTGGATTATAAACTTATTTACTGAATCAAGCATAGGACATTCAATAATGTTACTTGCCCTGACTATTGCTTTAGGAATATTGTTGGGTAAAATTAAGATAGCCAATATCTCCTTAGGCATAACTTGGATTCTTTTTGCAGGAATTGCTTTAAGTCATTTTGGATTAAAGGTAAATCCAAACATACTTAGTTTCACCAAAGAATTAGGGCTTATTTTCTTTGTTTATTCAATTGGATTGCAGGTTGGACCAAGTTTCTTCTCCTCTCTTAAGAAGGGAGGTATAAGACTTAATATGTTAGCCATGGCAATTGTTCTTTTGGGTGCAGTGACAACCTATTTAATACACCTTATAACAAATACCGATTTAGCCACAATGGTTGGAATTCTCTCAGGAGCCGTTACCAACACACCTGGATTAGGAGCTGCTCAACAGACTTTTAAGGAAACCTTTGGCATAGAAAATCCAAATATAGCCTTAGGTTATGCCGTTGCCTACCCATTGGGAGTTGTTGGAGTTATTATTAGTTCTATCTTAATTAAAAGTATTCTGAAAATAAGGATTGGAAAGGAGAATGAAACTAAACAAGATAATAATAAGGCCTCAATGGAAACAAGGCTATCCATTATAATTAAAAACCAAGGTGTGATTGGACGTAGGGTTGAAGAAATAATATCTTTATTTGATAAGCCAGTGGTTTTTACAAGGGTTAAGCATACTGACAAAACTGTCGAACTGGTTACTAATAATACAATTCTTCAAAAGGATGATACATTAAGAGTTGTGGTTGAGAAATCGAACATTGAAGCTCTTGTAATGCTTTTGGGAGAAAAATGTTTAACTCAGGAGCAAGATTGGGAGACAGAAGACCATGACTTAATCTCCAGAAGAATTGTAGTTACTAAGCCTTCCCTAAATGGACAGAAAATTGGACAACTTAAGATTCGTTCACTCTATGGTGTAAACATTACAAGAATAAACCGCTCTGGAATTGAACTTATTGCAACCTATGACCTCCAACTCCAAATGGGAGATAGAGTAACGGTTGTGGGAAGAGAAGCAGATATAGAAAAAGTTGCACTCCTCTTAGGTAATTCTATGAAACGCTTATATCAACCTAACCTTATGCCTATATTTCTTGGAATATTTATAGGAATAATTGTAGGGTCCATACCTTTAGCTCTACCAGGATTAAGTCAAAGTGTGAAATTGGGACTCGCAGGAGGAACACTTATAGTTGCTATCTTAATGGGAAGATACGGACCTTACTATAAATTAGTCACCTTTGCAACAACCAGTGCCAATATGATGATAAGAGAAATTGGTATTTCCCTGTTCTTAGCCTCCGTAGGACTAAGTGCTGGAGAAAGTTTCATTAAAACCATAACAGAAGGAGGATATGTATGGATACTTTACGGTTTCATCATAACGGTTTTGCCAACACTTATAGTGGGTTTGTTTGCACGGATTCGTTTTAAGATGAACTTCTTCACGATTATGGGTTTGGTTGCAGGAGCCTCTACCAACGCCTCAGCCTTAGCCTTTGCAAACAACCTTTCTCCTAACGACTCCCCTAACGTTTCTTATGCAACAGTATATCCTTTAACTATGTTCCTAAGAGTTCTTACATCCCAAATACTAATTATAATGAGCCTTTAACAAACCCAAAAAAAAGATTAAACATGGAAACAAATATCTTATTTCCTCTTGCACTTACACTATTTGCTGGCCTGTCAACAGGAATTGGGAGTTTAATAGCTTTCTTTGCTAAAAAAACAAACAAAAAGTTCCTTTCCTATTCCTTAGGCTTTTCTGCTGGAGTAATGATTTATATCTCCTTTGTTGAGCTATTTGCCCAATCGCAGTCAATTTTAATGCAACAATATGGAGAGAAAATGGGAATGAGCTGGACTGTTGTTTTCTTTTTCATAGGCATACTATTTATTGGTATAATCGACCGCTTAGTCCCTTCAGTTGAAAACCCACATGAAGTACGCTCCATTGAAAGTATGAAGGACAAACCCAAAACAAACGCAAAGCTTATGCGAGTTGGTGTAATGACCGCCTTAGTGATAGGAATTCACAATTTCCCAGAAGGAATAGCAACCTTTATATCGGCAATGGAAAACCCTAAATTGGGAATTGCCATAGCAGTAGCAGTAGCTATTCACAATATTCCCGAAGGAATTGCAGTATCAATTCCAATATATCAGGCAACTGGAGATAAAAGAAAGGCATTTCGCTTATCCTTCCTTTCAGGACTTGCAGAACCCATTGGAGCAATATTAGCTTATTTGGTGCTTATGCCATTCCTTTCTCAAGTTCTGCTGGGTTTCGTTTTTGCATTGGTTGCTGGAATTATGGTATTCATATCCCTTGATGAACTGTTGCCAGCTGCAAGAGAATATGGAGAGCATCACATTTCAATATACGGACTAATTAGCGGAATGGCAATAATGGCTGTTTCACTAATCCTACTCTAAGTATTCGGATAGCTCAATCCAACGCAGTTCTTTTTGCTCAATCTCTGAATTAACTTCCTCATAACGCAAGGAAAGTGAGGTTAACTCCTCTGGCAAAAGCACTCCACCTGAGAGTTTTAAGGTTATATCCTGCTTTTCTTTTTCTAAAAGAGGGAGCTGGGTTTCAATTATTTCAAATTCCCTTTTCTCATTGTAGGAAAGTTTTCGTTTGCTTTGAGATTTTGGAGAAGAAGTGTTAGAATTAGTTTTATCTTGTTGAAGTTTTGTTTTATCTTGCTGTGACTTTGCCCTATCCTCTTGAAGCTTAGTTTTTTCTTGCAGGCGTTTCTTTTCAACATAGTCGGAGTAGTTGCTATGATAGTCACTTACCTTTCCTTCACCCTCAAAAACAAAGAGATGATCTACAAGGTTATCCATAAAACTCCTGTCATGCGACACAATTAATAGACATCCCTTATACTCTTTCAGAAAGTTCTCCAAAACTCCAAGATTGTAGATATCAAGATCATTTGTTGGTTCATCAAGAATAAGAAAGTTTGGGTTGGAAATCAGAACCTTTAAAAGATAAAGCCTACGACGCTCCCCACCAGAGAGGTTAGCATAGTAATTGTACTGAATGTCGGTTGAAAAACCAAAGTATGTTAGGAAAAGAGAGGCAGATAACTCCGTTGAATTATTTAACTTAATGCTTTCTGCAACTTCCTTTATTATATCAATCACACGCATATCTTCCTTTTCCTGAAGTCCATTTTGAGTGTAGTAACCATAACGTATGGTTTGACCTGTGGTTACTTTACCAGAATCAGCCTTCTGTTGTTGGGTTATAATGTTAAGAAAAGTACTCTTACCTACCCCATTACTTCCCACAATCCCTATCTTCTCTCCCTTTTTGAAAACGTAAGTAAAGTCATCCAAAATCACCTTATTGTCAAACTTCTTTGAAATATTGTTAATCTCCAGCACCTTTCCCCCTATCCTTTGGCTAAGAATTGACAACTCAGTCGGCTTATCCTCAAACCTTACCCCTGCCTTATCCTTCAAATCGTAAAAAGAATCAATCCTTGCCTTACTCTTTGTTGAGCGAGCTTGAGGCATACGACGCATCCACTCAAGTTCCTTACGGTAAAGGTTCTTGGCTTTGTCCACCTCCTGACGATAGATAGTATCCCTCTCTTCTTTCTTAACAAGGAAATAATTATAGTCACCCTTATACTTAAAAACCTTACCCCTATCCACCTCATAAACATCAGTACACACATTGTTTATAAAGTACCTGTCATGAGTAACAACCAGAAGTGTAAGAGAACCACGCGTTAGAAAATCTTCCAGCCATTCTATCATAGTAACGTCAAGGTGATTTGTAGGTTCGTCAAGGATTAGTAAATCACACCTCTCAATTAACACCTTACTCAGAGCCACCTTCTTTCTTTCTCCTCCCGAAAGGGTGGAAACTTTCTGCTCCAGATTAGTAATTCCAAGTTTCGAAAGAATTTCCTTAGCCCTCGATTCATAATCCCATGCCGAAAGCCTGTCCATATTATTCATTGCTTCAATTAACCTGAGCTGATTTTCCTCATTGTCCGTTTTTGAGGCATTATACACAGCCTCTTCGTATTCCCTTACAGCCACCATTGTTGGATTGTCGGAAGTAAAGATAACTTCCAGAACCGAAAGCGTGGAATCCAAAAGCGGATTTTGCTCAAGGTAAATATAATGTATATCTTTTCGAAACGAAACCTCCCCATTGTCAGCCTCCACCCTCCCAGATAGAATGTTAAGCAGAGTACTTTTTCCTACCCCATTACGAGCCACAAGTGCCACCTTCTGCCCCTTATTCACCCCAAAACCAATTCCCTCAAAAAGAACTTTATCTCCAAATGATTTACTAAGATTATCAACCGTTAATAGATTTTCTGCCATCAAACTTTTATTTTAATAAGTGGCAAAGGTAGTTAAAAAAATTATGAGCATTTTTTAAGATGGTATTAATTATTTTATCTTTCTAATTCACTTTGACTTATCCCCTCCACAATTTCAGGGATTATACCTGTTTTATTCTCATTTTCCTTAATATTTGATTTTATTCGTTTTATGTAGGGATTAAGAAAAAACAAAACTAAAAGAGAAATTATACCTGAGATTGCCATTATTGTTTGAAGACTATAAAGACCAGCAAAATAACCTAAAATTAAATTGCCAAGTGAGGATCCTCCAATAAAACATATTGTGTAATAACCCATTATTCTTCCCTTCATTTCAATTGGAGTAAGGGATTGAATTAGGGTGTTGGTTGAGGCTATAGCAATAACCATACTTAGTCCTAAAATAAGGCTTAGAAAATGAGAAAGGATTGGACTGGTTACATAAAAAAAAGGTATTATTATAATTGAAGCTGTTAGTATACCTATTCTTTGAATAATATCTAAACCACCAATTTTTGTTCTACTGGCAAGCAAAAGAGCTCCACTAAATGAGCCAATACCCAAAAAAGACATTAGGGTTCCCAACATTTGGCTACCTCCCGACAAACCATCCTTTATATATGCTGGGAAGAAAGTGGTTATAGGTAAGATAAAAAAACTGATAAAGAAGCTTATAGATAATAATACTTTTATTGAAGGATTCTGTTTAATGAAAAAAATTCCTTCCTTAGTATCCATTAAAAGCTTGAGTTTTTTTATTGAAATTTTTATTATAGGAAGTTTAATTTTTAAAAGCGAAAGAATTACGAAGATATAACTTATAGTATCTATAAGGAAACAACCCATTTCTCCAATATATACAATCAGAAAACCACCAATTGCAGGTCCTATTAGTCGGCTTCCATTAATTATTGCTGAATTAAGTGCAATAGAATTTGTAAGCATTTCTTTAGGGACTAAGGATGTGTAAAAGGCTTGTCGAGTGGGTTGGTCAAGTGCGTTTACTATTCCAAAAAGTAGGCTTAAAAATAAAATAATCCATACATTTTCGGAACTAAGAATATTAAAAAAAAGTAAAAGAGTAAGAGAAAGTGCATGAAGCATGAAAAATGTTTGAGTCAAAACTAAGATTTTTTGTTTACTTACTCTGTCAATTATGGAAGAAAATAATGGAGTTATTATAAATGTTGGAGCTTGTGAAAGAAAAACAATAATACCTAAAAGTGAAACAGAATCAGTCAATCTATAGATTAACCATCCCATTGCAACTTGCTGAATCCAAGAGCCAGTTAATGAGATACATTGTCCAAAGAAATATAGTCTAAAATTTCTGCAAGAGAGTGATTCAAAGAGATTTAGTTTAAGATTTTTCATCTAATAGTATCCGTAATTTATTTCTAATCTATTTTTTTTACTTTTTTACTTGCTGCAAAGTTCATATTGTTATATCTTTGTGTTATCAAATTTAAATTAAAGTATGAATAAACTTATTTACCTTTTGCTTGCTTTTAGTATATCTTTATTTTTTTGCAAATATACAAATGCTCAGGATTATTACAATAATTTTGCCAAACCAATTACAACACAAAAAGGTCAATTTATTTACCTTGAGCTTCCTCCAATTAAGTCAGAGGCTGGTGTACTATATTTTCTCGACCGTAATCTCGGAGCTTCTTCCACCAATGTTGAGGTTTCAGATTCTTGGGGTGATTTATATCAATGGGGCAGAGAAACTGATGGTCATGAAAAAAGATTTTCCGACACTACTCTTTTATATTCAAAAACTCAAGAAGCTAATCACAATCTTTTCATTGTAGATCAAAAGAAATCAAACGATTGGCTACTTAGCTCAGAGAATGATCTTTGGCAAGGTTCAGAAGGAAAAAACAATCCTTGCCCTTGCGGATATCGCCTACCTACCCAAAAAGAATGGAGAGCTGTTCTTAATCTTGGATATGAAGTAAAGGCTACTCCTTCTGGATACTACTATCTATCTGTGGCTAATGGGCAGTTAATTCTTCCTTGTGCCGGACTTCGTAGTGCTTACACTGGACATTTCCAGCATATTGGTACTCGTGGCTACTATTGGGCGAGCGATGCCATAACTAAGGGCACCTCTGGTTGTATTGACTTCAATAAAGAGGAGCTTACTACTAATATAAGTATTTTTGGATTTCGTGGTTTTGGAAGAAGTGTTAGATGTATGAGGAGCGAATAGTATTTTCTTGAAGAAAAGGCTAAGCAAACAAAAGTTTTTTTGATAATTGAACTAAATTATAATAAAATATAACAGAATATGATTTTATTTTCAGCTAAAGATATTTCTAAAACGTATGCTAATCATAAGGCTTTGGATAAGGTTTCTATTGAAGTGGAACAAGGCACTGTGTTTGGACTTCTTGGTCCTAATGGTGCAGGGAAAACTACTTTGATTAGGATTATTAATCAAATAACGGCTCCTGACGAAGGAGAAATTTTCTTTATGGGAGAGAAACTAAAGGCTGAGCATGTTCACTCGATTGGTTATCTTCCTGAGGAAAGAGGTTTATATAAGAAGATGAAAGTTGGTGAGCAGGCAATATACTTGGCAGAACTTAAGGGTATAAAGAAGGCTGATGCAAAGAAACGTCTGGAATTTTGGTTTGCTAAGTTTGATATTCTCTCATGGTGGGACCGCAAGGTGGAGGAGCTTTCGAAAGGGATGCAACAGAAGGTTCAGTTTATAACAACGATTCTCCACGAGCCAAAGCTTTTAATTTTTGATGAGCCTTTCAGTGGGTTTGACCCAATTAATGCTAATCTTCTTAAACAAGAAATCCTTGATCTCAAGAGTAAGGGAGCAACAATTATCTTCTCTACTCACAATATGGAATCGGTTGAGGAGATTTGCGATTCGATTGCTCTAATCAATAAGTCAAAGAAAATTCTTGACGGGAAAATGATTGATATTAAGCAAAGGTTCAAGAAAAATCAGTTTGAGGTAGTTATACCCAACCAAAAGAACATTAAACATCTTCTGACCGAAGGGGTGGAACTTATAAGTTCATTTGATACTCCTCACACTCAGGTTTCGACTCTTAAGATAGAACAAGGGAAAAATGCGGAATTGTTAAGCAATATTCTTTTAAACACTGACCTTATTTCCTATAAGGAAATTCTTCCTTCAATGAACGAAATTTTTATAGAAACAGTAAGCAATGAATAAGATAGGAATTATAATTAGACGTGAATACCTTACAAGGGTTAAGAAAAAATCTTTCCTTGTGATGACCTTTTTGGGACCAATCCTTATAGCTTCTTTGTGGATTATCCCTTTCTTCTTGGCTATGAACTCAGAAACTCAGAGTAAGGTTTTAGTTGTTGACGAAACGCTTGTGGAAACCAATGGAGTTAAATCTTCCCTTTATACTGAAAAGTTTAAGAACGACAAAGAACTTACTTTTGAGTATGGTTATGATATTACGGAGGCTCAAAATAAGTTGGAGAATGGTAAGTATGATGCAGTTTTGGAAATTGTTAAGACAAATGACATGCCCCCTATTAAGGGTTTCTTGTTTTATAGTGAAAATGAACCTTCTCTTTCTGCACAAGAGGCTATTCGTAGTCAATTAACAAATATTCTTAAGGATCACGTTCTTGTGTATGATTATGGAATGACTGAAAAGGATTTGGAGTGGTTTAATAATCCTAAAATAGGGTTCTATTCTAAGGACATTCGCTCTGGGAAAGATTCTTATAAGGAAATCAAAACTATACTCGGAACTATGTCTGGTTTTTTAATCTATATGTTTATTTTCCTTTTTGGCGGACAAGTTATGAAATCGGTTTCGGAAGAAAAAACCAACAGAATTGTTGAAGTTTTGGTGTCTTCAATTAAGCCAATTCAATTGCTTATGGGTAAGATTGTATCTATTGCTTTGGTGGGTTTAACTCAGTTTATTCTATGGGTTGTTCTTTCAGGCATTCTTATCGCTGGACTCCAAAGCTTTTATCCTCAAACTTTTACTGAACCTCAAAAGGAAAATATTACTATTAACGAAAGGGTTATAAGTGTTGACAAGATTGATAATATTTCTTCCTCCGCTGGAGAAGTTAATCAAATGGTTCAAGGACTTTTCTCAATAGACTATGCATTGGTTATTTCAATGTTCTTATTTTATTTTATGGCTGGTTATTTCCTTTATGCATCTTTATTTGGTGCCGTTGGTGCATTAATGGACGTTGATACGGATGCCCAGCAATTTACCCTGCCAATAACAATTCCTCTTATTATTGCCATGCTTTGTTTCCCAATTATTTTAAATGACCCCTCCGGTACGGTTGCTTTCTGGCTATCCATTATCCCTCTAACCGCTCCTATGGTTATGATGATTAGAATTCCTTTCGGAGTTCCTGTTTGGGAAATTGCTTTATCTATGAGCTTAATGATTATTTTTATTGCTTTCTGTATGTGGCTTGCAGCTAAAATTTATAGAACAGGTATCTTAATGTATGGAAAGAATATTACTTATAAAGAAATATGGAAATGGTTTAAATACAAAAATTAGTTCTTCAAATATATATTATACAATTATTTTAACCCAAAAAACAAATCATGAAAAAGAAAATTATTTTTTATTTAGTTTGTGTCCTATTCTTAGGAATAGGTTTTTTATCCTGTGTCGATGAAAAAGATTTCGACTTTGACAGAATGGCTCAAACTACAATTAACCCTAATATTCATATTAATAAGTTAGTTTCTGAAGAAATTTCATTAAATGACTTTTTTAATTTGGACAGTATTGATGGAGTTGTATTAACTATTCAAAATGACCAAGGAGGCGAATATTTAGAATTCACATATTCTTTTGACACTTCTGTAGTTCCAAGTATTCCAATAATTAACGTTAATCCAACCAATATTACTCTGCCTGCTTTAAATTTGGAAGGGACAAGTTATACTGGAGACTTATATTTTCCTACCCTAAATCAGAGTATGTTTAATACTGAAGTGGATTTTCCCGACCTTGAACACGGACAAAAAATCGACAGTCTTTATCTTAGAGGAGGTGAACTTCAAATAAATGTTAACTCCAATATTGATTACTCTTCTTATATGATTATTACTTGTGATGAAATTCGCAGAAAAGATAATAATGCATCGTTTAATGATACTATATATTTATCTCAATCAAAAAGAAAAGGTTCCGGAATAAATTCCACTGAATTATCTAACTATAAAATCAATTTAAGTAACAACAAAATCAATTTTAAATACAGGCTTTATATTTCTGCAAATGGTGCACTTCACAACTACAATGTTGCTCTTAATATTGCAATTAATAATATAGAGTTTGATGCTGCATTTGGAAAAATGGGTAAGTTTAATGTTGATTTTTCTGACAATATAGATATAGATTTCTTTAAAGAATCATCGATTTCAAGATTTTTTGAAGGAGAAAAATTTAGTTTGGAAAAACTTTTCATTGACTTTAAAACTGAAACAAACAATGGGATTCCTTCTGTTATAAATATCAATGAATTTGGTGTTTACGATAAAAATAATGTTTTTCATAATGCTATTGTCAATAATACAGATAGAGTTATTGTTGTAAATCCTGCTCCAAGCCTCAACTCCATAGGTACTGGGACAGAAAGTATTCAATTTAATGTAAATTTATTAAATCTTCCTCCTCAAAAACTTTCGTTTGATGCAAGTCTTGTACTTAATCCTGATGATGTTAATTGCTTTGTTGTAAATGACCCTTATGTTAAAGTTCAAGCTGATATTCGTATTCCTTTTAAAGGCAAGCTTAATGATATGGACTATGATGTGGAATTTTACAACGATTTGTATGAAGGCAAGAACTCTGAAGATAATTATGCCGATTATATTAAAGATGCTACTATATACTTAGATATGACAAACTACTTCCCTGTTAGTATTGGTGCTGAACTATATGGAATGGATACAAATGGTAATGAAATAGGGAAAATATTAAATTTCAATAATGGAACAGATGATGTTATTATTAGTGGAGCAAATGTTGATAATTATGGTAACGTTATCTCTCCTTCCCTTAAGAAAACAACAATTTCTGCTAATTCAACAAATATTTCTGTACTAAAAAAATCAAAAAAATTAAGGTTAAAGCTCAAACTTAACACTTCTGCCACAAGTGATGGCACAAAACCATATATTAGATTCAAAAAAGAAAGTAAAATTATTATCAATGCAGGTGTTAATCTAAATACAAATATAACTATTAACCCATTTAATAATTAAAGAATATGAAAAAGATACTTTTATCCATAGTTTTTTTTATATCTATTTTACTATTTAATAATAGTGTTAAAGCTCAGTATTTAGATATAACTTACTTTATGAGAAACACTCCTTTCTCATACAAAATGAATCCTGCACAAATGCCTACTTCCTCTTTCTACGTTAATCTTCCTGCATTATCGGGTATTAATCTTGATTTCAAGACTTCTGGATTTAGTTATAATGATCTTATTAAAAGAAGAAATGATGATTCTTTATATTTTGACTTTAAAGGCTTTTACAATTCTCTTAGTAATTCAAATTATATTAAATTGAATGGGAATTTTGAGTTATTTGGATTTGGTTTTAATGTTGGAAAAAAGAACTATATTTCATTAGGTGTTGATATGAATTTTGATTCACGTTTACGATTCTCAAGAGATTTATTTGGTTTCCTATCAGGAGAAAAAACGTTTTCAAATGAAACAATAAATGTTTCTGACAAAGAAATTTTATCTGTAAATTCATATCTATCAACTTCAATCGGATATACAAGAGTTGTTAACAAGAAATTAAATGTTGGTTTAAGAGCAAAATTTATTCTTGGATTAGCAAACATTACAACCGAAGAATCAAAACTACAAATTTCTCAAAATGATGAGGGAATAACTGCTCAAAGTAATTTCCTAATAAGGACATCATCTTTAATAGGAAGCTTTAAACTCCCTGGTTTAAATTCAAGTGATTCAGTTGAATTTGATATTAATTCTGACAGCATTATTTCCAATATAATGAAAAATAAAGGTTTTGGAGTGGATTTTGGTGCTACATATAAGTTAAATGATAAAATGATTCTTAGCCTTAGCGTTCAAGACTTAGGTTTTATTAATTGGACTGCAAACACAACAGATATTGTTTCGAAAAATCCTAATGGCAAATATACTTTTACTGGGTTTGAAAATATGAGTGCTGATTCAAGTTTTTCACAACAGATTGATCAAATTGTTGACAGTATAACTCAGGCCTTAGATATTAAATCTCAAAGAGGAGAATCATACACAACTATGCTTCCAACAAAAATATACGTTGGTTACGATTGGAACTTCTCTAAAAGACATCATTTAAATTTGCTCTATAAGGCAAGTTTGGGAAGTAATTATTTTGACAACTATCTTTCTGTTTTCTACTCACTTCAACTTGAAAGATATTTGAATATTTCCTTAGGAAATACGTTCGCATTTGAAAATAGCTTCAATAATTCTAAACTATTTAATCCAAGCATTGCATTTAACGCCAATTTATTAGTATTTAATATTTATTTTGGAGGTTCTTTGAACTCTTCATATAATGTAACAAAAATGACTGGACTCAACTTCTTCTTTGGAATAAATACAAGTTTTGGATATAACAATGCTTTTAAAGATAATAAGACAGAGGCAAAAGAAGAAACCCAAATCCCCGAGAAAGAATAGAAGTTGAATAATTTTGTTCTCTACTTAAAATATAATTATTACTTTTGTAGTTATTATAGACAACTAAAAAAGAAATTTATCAAAATTTGAAGCTAATACTAAAAACATACAAGAGATTATTTATTTTATTCTTATTAATTATTGTTAGTTTTTCTTGCTCAACCAAGAAAAACAAATGGTATAATAGGGCCTATCACACAACAGTAGCACACTACAATGCTTATTGGAATGGAAACGATGCTTTCAAGCAAGGTGTTAAGTCTATTAAAGAAAACCAGCATGACGACTTTTCAAGAATACTAAACATTTATAAAGTAGGTTCACAAGAACAATCGGCCTCAGCCAAACCAAATATGGATAGAGCTATTGAAAAAAGCTCTAAGGTTATCAAAAAACACTCAATGTTTATTGATAAAAAAGAACGAAATCCTGAAATAAAAAAAGCTTATCTTCTTATTGGAAAGGCAAGCTTTTATAAGAAAGACTATAAGGTTGCTCAAGCTACTTTTCGTCACATAGTTTCTGGATGGAAGGATGAACCTATAATGTATGAAGCTATGATTTGGCAAGCTTTCACTTCTTGTATGGAAAAGGATTATTCACTTGCAGAAAGCACCCTGGATCAGGTAAGAAATAAAATTGCAGATAATAAAGCACCCAAAAGTCTAAATAAATTTCTATATTCTGTTTATGCTGACAATGCAATTTATCAGAAAAAATATTCAAAAGCCTTAGAATATATTCAATTAACAAGAAAATATTCTAACTCTCGTTCTCTCAACACCAGACTAATGTTTATTGAGGCTCAGCTATATCAACAAGCCCAAGAGCTCGAATATGCAAGTAAACTTTTTGGCAAAGTAGCAATAAGAGCAAAGCAATATGATATGCAATTTGCAGCTCAACTTCATCAAGCAATGTGCTATGACCCTAAAAAAGGTGATAGCAAGAAAATAAAATCAAAATTAGAGAAAATGGCAGATGAAGATAAAAATCTTGAATATAAGGATCAAATCTACTACGCACTTGCTGAAATTTACTATAAGGATAAAAATGTTGATAGGGCTTGTGAATATTGGGCAAAATCAGTTTCAGCTTCATTTCAAAACACCAATCAAAAAATAGCCTCTTCTATTCGACTTGCAGATGTGAATTATGAAATATTAGAAAAATATGAACCTGCACACGACTACTACGACACTGCCCTAACTGTTATGAAAAAGGACTATCCTGATTATACTATTATTAAGAACAAACAAATTGTTTTAGCAAATCTCGTAACAAACTTAAGAATAGTTACAAGATGGGATAGTTTGCTTGCTTTAAGTGATTTAAGTCAAGCAGATTTGGATAAAAAAATTGACACTTGGATAAAAGAATACAAAAAGAAACAAGAAGAAATTAAGAAAGCTGAACTCCTTGCAAAAGCTCTACTTTCTCAATCAAATAGACAAAATCCTTTTAATCAATCACAACAAGTAAGCTCCTGGTATTTCTACAACCTTACAACAGTTCAAGCCGGAAAAGCTGAATTTATTAGAATTTGGGGTCAAAGAAAATATGAAGATAATTGGAGACTTAGCGATAGACAGCAAAGTTTTGAATTTGAAGAAATTGATATGGATTCAACACAAACAGATCAAGCTGATTCGTTAGATGAAAATGGAAATCCAAAATCGCCACAACTTGCAGCAAATAAAAATCCCGAATCAAAAGAATACTACACAAAAGACATTCCACGAACTCAAGAAAAAAAAGATTCTATTCATTCAGAAATTTCAAAAGCACTTCTTGAAGCAGGATACATATACTATCAAGGACTTTCTAATAATGGGAAAGCAATTGAAACCTTTCTTAACTTACAAAAACGCTACCCAACCTACCCAACAACTCTACCATCATCCTATCACCTCTACAAAATTTACGACAAAATAGGACAAACTCCAAATGCTAATTACTATAAAAATAAAATACTTAAAGAGTTTCCTGAAAGTGAATTTGCAATGATGATTCAAAATCCTGACTATTGGCAAGAGATTTCATCAATAAATTCTGAGTCTGATAAAATTTATAATGAAGTATATAACACCTATACATTAAAAGATTATCAACAAACTATAGCTCAAGCCAAACAAGCCATTAATGACCTGCATTTTGGACCATACATACCAAAATTACTTTATCTTGAAGCAATTTCAAAGGGTAAAATTTATGGCATAGATTCCTTAATGAATGATTTGAATCTGATTGTTTACAACTATCCACAACATTCAATAACTCCAACAATTGAAAATCAACTAAAATACTTAAGTGCAAATTACAATATTGCAAGTCAAAATCTAACATATAAGGAAAAACCCTTAGAAAATAAAAATCAGATAAATCAATACACAAAATCAGAAAATCCAAACAATAAGGACACAGTTCAAGATAGTAAAACGGAAATAATAGATCATACAATTTCGGATGAGGATATTTTGGATGCAGAAAGTTTGGTTTATAGATATAGGAATATGGAACATTTCTATGTTATAATTTTTGACGATGATAAATTAAATTCTTCTGAAATCAAGATTAAATTTTCCGATTACAATTCAAAATATTACAAGAGTGACAATTTAAAACTCACAAGCATGTTATTTACAATGTCGGAACAAATGATAACTGTAAACAGGTTTGAAAGCATTGAGAAAGCTATGAGTTACTACAAGGATTTAATATCAAACAACGAAGTTTTAAATGATATTGACCCTACCCTATTCAAACATTTTATAATTTCAACTCAAAACTACCCTACTTTCTACAACAGAAAAAATATTCCAGCATATTTGAAATTCTTTAGAATATTCTATCTTAAACCATTAGAAAAAGAGGCCGAAAAATAATAAAATTAAATAACAAAAAAAACAAATACTATTATGGCAAAAACAAATTACGAACAAGACAGCACAAACGCAATTAACATTATTAGTAATCGCACTACAATAAAAGGTGATGTCATTTCTGATGGAGATTTAAGAATTGATGGTATTGTTGAAGGTTCACTAAACATTAAAGGGAAGCTTGTTATTGGAAATAGTGGCAAAATTGTTGGAAACATTAATTGTCAGAATGCTGATTTATCGGGAAGAGTTGAAGGGAATATTATTGTAAAAGATTTACTGTCACTACAAAATAATTCAACCATTAACGGAGATATCACAATTGGTAAATTATCAATTGAACCAGGAGCAACCTTCACAGGAAAATGCAGTATGTCAACCAACTCTCCTAAACCAAATTCTGAAACAATAAAACTAAACACTCCTAACTCATAAAAAATATATAAGTTTATGAAAAAAAATCCTTTAATTTCATATTTTACCAAGCTATCATTCTTTTCAATAGGTGTTTGCTTTTTAGCTCTGTTTTCAATGTTATTGCAAAAAAGTTATATTAGCATTAATCTTCCATATTATATACTATTATTTTATCTTTGCACAGGAAGTGGATATTCTTTGGCTTATTATTTAGTTAAAACAAACAAGATGAAATTTGAAAATGTATTTATGTTAGTTAAATTTGGCAAACTTTTTCTTTACATAATTGTTTTTTTGGTTATTCTTATGCTAAAAATTGAAAACATGATACCATTCACCATTGTATATCTTTCACTATATGCCTTATATCTTATATTTGACACAATAACATTTAAAAATTTTTCGAAGAAAATTTAATAAAAAAATATCATGAAAAAAAACAGTACACTATTTCTTTTAGCAGGAATTATATTCACCTCCATTTATGGGATATTTGGATGTTCTCCAGAAATTAAGGATGACGATATAATTACTGGAAAATGGATTGAAACATCAATAATTTTAGATTCTCTTTCCACCGAATGCGAAAAGAAATCATATATAGAATTTTCAGAATACAAAATTGATTTTCAAGACAGAATATTAAGTAAATTTGATGCATGTAATATAGTTGACACAGTTGAGGGAGGAACAGAAACAATGACAATAACTCCTTATAAGGAAATAATAGGGAATTACAGTGTTTATGGAGATACTTTATTTGTTAAAGATGTTAATAATCTAACACAAATATACACAATTATGAATATTGGTTTTGATCAGATGAAGCTAAAGACATTAGATAGAGACGGTAATATTATATATATGAATTATGATAGATTCAAAGACTAATTCTAATACAACTACTTTGAATTAGTAAACGCCTTAGAATCACCCCATTTATTATAACCTATCTTGTGGTCTATTGACTTCATCCTATTATCCAAACAACCCTGACATTCTTGAGGTTTATCCCCTACGCAGGCTTTATTTGGATAAATCATATATTCCTCTCTATACTTGGTTGGAGTAAGATTAGGCATAATAATGTTTGCGCCAGCCATAACAGCCTCTTCCCTCCCATTAGGAGAAAGAGTTTGGTCGGCAGTTGCTGCAACCATATTTATCTTAGGCATCAATAATCTTAAACAAGCAATCATCTTTAATGTTAAATCTAATCTCTGACGGTCAGGGGCAATCAAGTCCTTATATTCATACAAAGGGGTATCGGAATGAGGAATAAAAGGACCCATACCAACCATTGCAACATTTAGTTTTTTGAAAAATAATAAATCATCAGCTAAGTTTTCAATTGTTTGAAATGGGAGTCCAATCATAACCCCAGTTCCTGCCTGATAGCCAATAGAGATTAGAGAATTTAGAGCATCGATTCTTGTTTGAAAATTATGAGTTTTGTCATTAGGATGAATTCTATAATATAGTTCTTGATTTGAACTTTCAATTCTAAGCAAATAACGATGAGCCCCAGCCTCAAACCACTCCCTATAAACCTCAGGAGTTTGCTCACCACAAGAAAGAGTTATGCCAAGCTTTCCATCAGATAGAGTATTAATCTCTTTCAATAAATAGGTAATTTTATCAGTAAAATTCTTATCACTCCTTTCCCCACTCTGAATAGCCAAAGAACCATAATTCAAATCCATAGCCATTTTTGCACAATCAATAACCTCTTGGTCGGTTAGGGTGTAGCGATTAAAATTAGTATTCTTCGAACGAACACCACAATACAAACAACTCTTAACACAAACATTTGAATACTCAATCAATCCTCTCAAATACACCTCGTTACCAATTTCCCTTAGCTTTACTTCCAATGCCCTGTCAAGTAGTTTTTTCATATCATCCCCTTCCAAAGAAAGAAGGAAAATTAACTCATCTCTTGTGAAGAGCGTATTATTTAATATATTTTCTAAATTCATATCCTTAATTATAATTCTTATCTATAAACCAAACGCTTTATTTATTTTTTCAAAGTGCAAAAGTACTAAATAAATATATACCTAACCAATAAAGAATTTAGACAACAATCTAAGAGAGAAATTACACATATAAATAAATAATAATTATAAATTATTGGTAATAATAGACTAATCCCAAACATAATTGACAAAATTGAATAGCAATAGGGAAAAACTTGTATTAATGCTTGTTTTTATTGAAAAATGTTGTAATTTTGCATCTGGGTAAGTCTTACACGATCAGCTCCCTTTGAATCTCCCCAGGGCAGGAATGCAGCAAGGTAATTAGGTTGTAGCGGTGCGATGTAAGTAGCTTACCCTTTTTTTATTCCAAAATTTCCAATTCATTTAACGCGGCTTGATATTTTCGAGCATTAGCATAATGTTCCTTTATATCGGAAGTGAAATTATGATAGCCTGAGAAATCTTCTCTTGCACAGAAAAACAAATAATCATTCTTCTCATAATTTAAGACTGCATCGATTGAAGCAATTGACGGAATACAAATTGGAGCAGGAGGAAGTCCTAAATTACGATATGTGTTGTAAGGCGATTCAACTCCAAGCATCTTTCCTACAATTCTTTTTATTGTAAAGTCCCCTAATGCAAACTTAATGGTTGGGTCGGCTTGAAGCGGCATCCCCTTTTTTAATCTATTTATGTAAACAGCTGCAACAATTGGTTTTTCGTCATTCATATTTGTTTCTTCCTCAACAATACTTGCAATGGTTAGAACCTCAAACTTATTATAACCAATGGCTTTCAGTTTATCTTCTCTTTTTCTCCAAAACCTATCTTGCTCCACACTCATCCTTTTAAAGAAATCATCAATAGTAATATTCCAATAAACCTCATAAGTGTTAGGTATAAAAAGCGAGAGAACAGTTATAGAATCAACACCAAAAGATTTTAGAAATTCATTATCGTTCATTTTAGAGAGTAGCTCTTTTTTGGAAAAAGCTAAGTCATTATCAATAGTTTCAGCGAATTCTTCCTTAGTCCTCGATTTTCCAAGAACAAGCTTAATTGGAGTTTGACGCCCCTTAGCTAACTTATGAACTAAACGACCAACGCTCAAACCTTTCTCTATTTCATAACATCCAGAGTGAACAGTTTTGTAGTTGAAAACAAGTGAATAGAATTTGAACGCAACCGAGTTTATAATAATATTTTGAGATTCAATTGTCTTAACAACTTCCGACTTTGTTGTATTAGGATAAATATATAGATTAGTTTTCTCTTCAATTATATCCACCTTTGCACCTAAAAAATAAATAAAAAATAATACAAAAGCAAAAACAACAGCAAATGTTGGTATTATCCATCCTAAATTCTTTTTCATGGAGAGATTAATAAGTTAATGATTATTGATTTTTTGATATACGAAAACATCAAAATAATTATTGCCTTTCTTTATCCAGTTCTTCAAAGTGGCAGTCTTTTCATATTCAGCTTTTTCAAAAAGATTACAACTTGGAACATTATCCTCAGTAACATAAGCATAAAGCTGATGAAGATTAAGAATATTTGTTGCATAATTCCAAATCCATTGCAAAGAATTATAAGCAATCTGTTTTCTTCTAAAACCACCCTCAGCAATAAAAATGCCCACCCCAACTCTAAGATATTGTGGTTCCAAATCATACAAATCCACACAACCAACAGTTTCCACAACACCATTTTCCTCACAATCAATCATAAAACGCATCTGTTTGACCGAATAAATATCATCATTTTGAGCATTCTTCACATAATCTTCAATAGCATATCTTGAAAACGGAGCTCTTGTTGAGCTAACACCCCAAAGCGAGAAAGTATTCTCCCACTCATATAATAAATTAGCATCACTAATTTCAACTGCCCTCAAACGTAAATTCATACCACAAAGATACAATTTTTCTATAATACAATTTATATAAGAAGTAAAAAGTAAAAGGTAAAA
>JAQUTD010000121.1 GCA_028709955.1 Bacteroidales bacterium
TCCCCTGCCTATGATCTTTTGCCAAGCATTGGATTTAATGGTTATCACACAACAACAATAAACAATCAAGGAGAGCCAACTCTAAAAGACATTTCAGAAGTTGCCAAAATAATAGGATTAAACAAACAACGCACAAAAAGAATTTACGAAGAAATTATTGATATTTGCCTTTCAAAGAAAATGCTTAAATACTCAATAAAATAAAGCTCTTATTACATTAATCTTCCTTTCTTAAGTCTTAACTCAAATAGTTTATATATAAACAAAATCATATCAAGTTTCTTACTAAAAAGTCAAAGGGGAAATATGAAAAGTCAACGGATAAATTTAGAGATATGGCGTAATAATTTAATTAAACCTTGTTTTAATTTAAATAAACGAGATATAATTTTGGTAAGGTGGCAGGTTACTATAAGTAAGGTGCCAGGTTGGTGGTAGTAACCTGGCAGGTTACTGTGAGTAAGGTGGCAGGTTACAAGATTTTTAGTTGATATAAATATAATCAGGCTTACTATTTTGAGGCTTTAAGAAGAGATATTACATCTTTTATTTTGAATATTCCAAATACAAAACTCAAAATAATCATCACTATTGATGTTATTATTATGTTGTATGTCCAAATGGTTGTGATTTCTTTGAGAATAACGGCTGAAAGGACTAATGAACTAATAAATAGTATTATTCTTAGGGCATAGAGGTATTCAAATTTAATTTTAAATACTTTCATTGCTATTATTGCTTGAAATAATGCGGTTATTGTTTGTGCTAATAATGAGGAATAGGCTGCTCCTAAGGCAAAAAATTTGGGTATTAAGAATAAATTAATCCCTATATTAAGAACCATTCCCAATCCTGCAACAATATTAAGATATTTCAACGATCCATTGGCGGTTAGAAGTGTGCCAAAAATGTATGTCATTGAAATTGGAATAAAACATATACTTAATATTCTAAATACCTCTGAACTTTCTTCAATATGCTTGTTATACATTAAATGCATTAGGTCATAACCATAAAACTGACTAAGAATAACAAAACAAACTGTTAGCATTAGGAGTAAATGAAATGAAACTTTGATTATAGGTTTAACATCTTCTTTGTTTTGAATAATTCGAGAAAATAAAGGGAGCAAAATTATTGAGAAAAGATAAGCAATCATATTGACTGCATCCACCAAACGAAAGGCTGAAGCATAAATCCCTGCCTGAATTGCCCCATCATCCAATATTCTTTCTATCATAACACTATCTGCCTTATTGTAGAAAGCCATTAGCAAGATAAGTGTTGCATAAGGATAGCTATCCTTTATTATTTTTAATATAAATGGATAATCCCATTTGAGTTTTATAAAACCTGATTTCTTAATACAAATTACAAATGCAACAAATGCAGATATAAAGTATGCAAATAGTTGAGTATATATAAAGTATTCAATCTTAAATTCAGTTTCTAATAGACCTGACCATAAAAGAATTGAACATAAAACAATAACTATAAACCTGTCTAAAACAGAAAGGAGGCTATCTGTTTTGAAAAGCAATAGTCCTGAAATATTTGATCTCAAGTATATTAAGAATGAGGAGAAAAACTGCGAAAGGCAAAGAAGTCCAAGTAGCTTTAAAGCATAAGCATCATAGTCTAAGGAAATAGCCACTGTAAAAACAATTACCGTAAATACAATTGCCATTGCAAATTTTATTGGAACAAGTTGAGAAATGTATTTAGGGAGAAGTTGTGGGTGTTGAGCTATTAATCTATTATTATAATTAGTTAGTCCAAAATCAAGAAGTATATTAAAAATAAAAGAGAAATTAAGAAGTGCAAAATAAAGTCCGTAATCACTTGCAGGTACAGCGTTCTGAACCCCCCTGTCCACACCAAGTATCCAGAAAGATTTAATGACAATGTTGAGTGCTAAAAGAAAAAATAAATTAGTTACAAACCTTTTTCTCACTTTTTATTTGTACTTTTGCTTTAATAACTCATAAAAACGTTTTTTAGTATTGAAAATAGCGGTAAATACAAGATTATTATTACATAATAAACTTGAAGGTATTGGTTATTTTACACTTAAGACCTTAGAGAAAGTTGTAAAAAACCATCCTGAACATGAATTTATTTTCTTCTTTGATAGAAAATATTATAAAGGTTTTTTGTTTGCGGACAATGTAACCCCTGTTGTTATTCCTTGTCCTGCACGCTCACCAATTCTTTGGTATTTATATTTTGAATGGTTATTACCTTTTTATATGAAGAAATATAAGGTAGACCTTCTCTTCTCTCCCGACACCTACATACCTCGCAAACCAAGGGTGCCTACCTTAAACACTTTCCATGATATTAATTATGAATATAATCCGAAATATGTTGGCAACTATTGGCAAAGAAAATATTACTTAAATTTCTTCCCAAAGTTTGCCAAGAACTCTACTCATCTAATTACTGTATCTCAATATTCTAAAAGAGATTTAATTGAGTTCTACGATATTCCTGAAAACAAGATTGATGTTGTTTATAATGCAGCAAACGAGCTATATTATGTTGTTTCAGAGGAAGAAAGAAGCATTACTAAACAGCAACTAACTCATGGAAAGGATTATTTTTATTTTGTTGGTGCAATTCACAAACGAAAGAATTTAATCAATTTGTTTAAGGCATTTGATTTGTTTAAATATAAAACAAACAGCGATGTTAAATTAGTTATTATTGGTTCAAAGAAATGGTGGAAAGGGGAAATTGAAGATTGCTTTAACCATATGACCTATAAAAAAGATGTTATATTTACAGGTCGTTTGGAAGCAAACCAAATTAATATGATTGCCAACTCCGCTTTAGCCCTAACTTTTGTTTCACAATTTGAAGGCTTTGGGATTCCAATAGTTGAAGCATTCGCAGCTGGTTGTCCAGTAATAACTTCCAACACAACTTCAATGCCAGAGGTTGGTGGGAATGCAGCCTTGTATTGCGATCCTTATCTTGCTCAAAGTATTGCTGATGCAATGGAAAAAATTTATACAGATCCTCTTTTAAGAGAGGAGATGATTGCAAAGGGCTTTGAACAAAACGAGAAATTTAATTGGGAAAAATCAGCAGAAAAACTATGGAATTCAATAGAGAAGACTATAAATTTAGGATAGAAGAACTTTATAGTATCTTCCTAAAACATCCAAACATAACAACTGACTCACGAAACATCAAACAAGGTGATATATTCTTTGCTCTCAAAGGGGATAACTTCAATGGGAATATGTTTGCAGAAAAAGCTCTTCAAGAAGGGGCATCTTTTGCTGTTATTGATCAGAAGGAGTATAAAACTAATGATAAATGTTTTTTGGTTGATGATGTTCTTTATTGTTTACAACTCTTAGCAAATTATCATCGCCGTCAATTCCCAAAACTTAAGATGCTTGCAATTACAGGCACAAACGGAAAGACCACAACAAAGGAATTATGCCATGCAGTAATTTCAAAGAAATACAACACAATAGCAACTCAGGGAAATTTCAACAATCATATTGGAGTTCCTCTAACACTGCTTAGAATCAATAGTGAAACTGAATTTGCCATTATTGAAATGGGAGCCAATCATCCAGGAGAGATTGATTTTCTTTGTAAGATTGCAGAGCCAAAATATGGTTTAATAACGAATATTGGCAGAGCACATCTTGAAGGATTTGGAGGATTTGAAGGAGTTATCAAAACAAAAACTGAAATGTTCCGTTATCTTGATAAGCCTAATCACTATTGCATAATTAATATGGACGATAAATCTTTATTTGATTATTCAAAAACGCATAAACATAGTTTCTTTAATTATTCACTAAAAAATAAGATTAATTCCGAAATTGCTACTTTGGAATACAAAGGGAATATTATAAAATCCAATTTGGTTGGAAGTTATAATAGCTTTAATATGTTGGCTGCAATAACGGTTGGAGAAATATTTGAAGTTCCAATTAATATATCTATTGATGCTATTGAGAATTACTATCCACAAAATCATCGTTCTCAAATTCAAAAAACAAATAAAAATACCCTTATTCTTGATTGTTATAATGCAAATCCTTCAAGCCTATCTGCTGCATTAACAGACTTCGAGGAATTGAATTATGAAAAGAAATATGCTTTTATTGGAGCAATGAAAGAGTTGGGAAAAAGTTCCAAAGAAGAACATAGGAATGTGGTTTCAACTCTAAAAAAGATGAAAATTAAGGGGATAATTTTAGTTGGTCAAGAATTTGAAGAATTTAAAGATAATAGCTTACAATGGTTTAAGACTTCAGAAGATGCCAAACAATATTTATTAACTAATAAAATTGAAGGAGCCACAATTCTTATTAAAGGTTCTAACTCTATTAAAATGGATATTTTAGCTGATGCATTATAAGGTTATTGGATTAATGTCGGGTACATCTTTGGATGGACTTGATATTGCATACTGTTTGTTTTCAATTGAAAACGGCAGATGGTCTTATTCTATTGAAAAGGCTGAAACTATTGAATATAGCTCAGAGTTAAAAAACAAATTAATTGAAGCAGAAAATACAACTTCACTTGAATTTGCAAAGATAGATAAGGAATTTGGGCATTTTATTGGTAAAGAAGTAAGGATATTTATTGATAAGTATAAATTAGAAGTTGATTTTGTTTGTTCACATGGTCAAACAATATTTCATCAACCTCAAATAAATCTGACAACACAAATTGGAGATATTAATTCAATTGCCTCTCAAACCATGCTAAAAACAATTGGAGACTTTCGCCGATTAGATATTGCACTTGGAGGGCAAGGAGCACCTCTTGTCCCAATTGGAGACAGGCTTTTGTTTGCCGACTATCCCTATTGTCTTAATCTTGGGGGCTTTTCAAATATATCATTTGAAGAAAATGGACTTCGTATTGCTTATGATATATGTCCTGTTAATATAGTTCTTAATTATTTGGCTCAAAAAGAAGGATATGATTACGACAAGGATGGTCAATTAGCAAGAAGCGGTAAGGTAAATAATATTGTATTAGAACAATTAAATTCTTTAGATTACTATAAAACAAAAGACAAGAAGTCTTTAGGGAAAGAATGGGTTATAGAAAACATATTCCCTTTATTGCAAAATAGTAAATTGTCAAACATAGACCAAATAACAACATACGTAGAACATATTGCACAACAACTATATGGCAATATAAATGGTGATGTTTTAATTACAGGAGGAGGAGTATTTAATGAATATTTAATAGAAAGGCTCCAATCAAAACTAACAAATCATAAAATATTTATACCCCACCCAACAATAATCAACTACAAAGAAGCATTAATTTTCGCATTTCTTGGAGTATTAAGAGAAAGAAAAGAAATAAACACACTATCATCAGTAACAGGAGCAATAAAAGACTCCTGCGGCGGACTTATTGTTGAGTATTAACTT
>JAQUTD010000122.1 GCA_028709955.1 Bacteroidales bacterium
CAATTTCTTCAACATTTATGGAGAGCGTTAAAATAGTCCGTCCAACAACAATTCTTACCGTTCCTTTGTTTATTGAGAAAGCATATAGAAATGTTATAAAACCAGAGTTGGAGAAAACCGCATTGAGGAGGATTCTTCTAACCAGCAGTCTTTTCCGTAGGATAATGTATCGTAAGGCTGCAAAGAAACTGTTTGAAAAATTTGGTGGAAGATTAACATTTTTTGGGATTGGAGGAGCAAAGCTTGATGGAGAAACAGAACTTTTCCTTCGTCTTGGTAAGCATTTCCCTTATGCAATTGGATATGGGCTAACCGAAACAGCACCATTAATTATTGGAGCAAACCCTAATCAAGTTTCATGGCAAACAACAGGATATCCAGTTAAAAATGTTCAAGTAAAGTTGGTTGATATTAATCCAGAAACAATGGAGGGGGAAATTTGGGTTAAAGGACCTAATATAATGAAGGGCTATTATAAGAATCCCGAACTAACCCAAACTGTTTTAACAGAAGATGGATGGTTTAAAACAGGCGATTTGGCAGTTGAAAAGAAAGGTCGCTATGAAATTAAAGGAAGACTAAAGAACGTAATTGTTGGATCAACAGGAGAAAATATTTATCCTGAAGAAATAGAGATGATTCTCAACCAAAGCAAATTAGTTCTTGAGAGTGTTGTTATTGAAAGAAAAGGCAAATTAGTTGCAATGGTTCAATTCAACCCAGAAGAACTTGAAAAAAGATTAGCAATTTATAAGGAAGACGCCACAAAAGCCTATGAGCACATAAAGAAAGACCTCCTTAAGAATGCAAATGAGAGATTAAATCGTTTTTCCAAACTATCCCTAATCATTGAAACCACAACCGAGTTTGAAAAAACCGCAACCCTAAAGATTAAAAGATATCTTTATAAATAAGACTTTAGATTAAATAATACCACAATCTAAGTCCAAACAAAACAAAAACGAAGAAGCCCCAAAAAGCCTCTTCGTTTTTTTTATTTGTAGAAATCATGGCTAAACATTATTAAAATCTCCTATTATCAAGAGTTAATAAAATTAGAGTTGATTTAATTTTCATATGTTGCCAACATAGTGACTATATATTCCCAACATATCACTCGTATGTTGGCAACATATGAAATTTATCTTTGGATTAAAAACATAAATCATAGCTTGTACTTCTTCCTCCTTGTACATCTTTTTTTAGAACTTTCTTCTCAATCAAATCATTTATATCTCTTAGAGCTGTGTCTTGGGAACAATGATTTATCTTCGCCCATTTAGATGATGTTAGTTTCCCTTCAAAGCCATTAAATAAAAGATTGATTATCTTTGTTTGACGTTCATTAAAGACTATGGTTTTATTATTTTCCCAGAACTTTGATTTATTCATCAGCTTATTTATATTAGCATTAGTTTGAACAAAAGCTCTTTCTAAACAATTTAAAAACCATTCTATCCATTTAGTTATATCTAAATTTCCTTTTTGTGTCTTTTCAAGTATATCATAATAGTCTTTTCTTTCAATTCTTATTTGAGAAGACATACTATAAAAACGTTGAGAGATATTATCTGCACGAGCTAAAAGCATATCTGCAATAGCCCTTGCAATTCTTCCGTTTCCGTCATCAAAAGGATGAATAGTAACAAACCAAAGATGAGCTATTGAGGCTTTAAGAATATTATCTATATCAGTCTTATTATTTATCCAGTCTAAGAATAAGTTTATTTCAAAATCTATTTTAGACCAATCAGGAGCTTGGAAATGTATTCTTTCCTTCCCCATTGCACCTGAAACCACTTGCATCTCCCCTCCTTCTTCTTTTCTCCAAGCACCAATACTTAATTTTGAATCTCTTTCTTTTTCTTCAAATAATAATTTATGCCAAGAAAACAAACGTTTCTTTGTTAGAGGTTTATTAGCATTATGAGTTGCATCAAAAGTCATTTCAACTATTCCTTCTATCTTTCTTTCTGAAGGAATTAAGCCAGAAACATCCATTCCCAAACGTTTAGCAACAGAAGAACGCACTTGATCGGTATTTAGATATTCCCCTTCTATTTCTGATGATTTAAGTACATTATTTGTTATTGTAGAAAGATGAGTTTCGTTTTTTAAATCAAAACCAAACACACTCATCTTACCTATTAATTGTCCTTGAATATAACGAACATTTAATAAGAGTGGTGCTATTATCTCTTTATCCCAATAAAAATTAGGCCAACCTTCCTTTTGATATATATATATCTTTCTCATAATGTAGTTTTCGGCAAAAATACATATTATTCTCCGCATAAAAAAATATTCTCCGCAAAATATGCGGTGAATAGATTATTCTTTGCGGAGATTAAATTGCTAAATATTCTAATTTATTTAATTCCACAACCTCATTATTAAGGAAATATTTAGTTATTTATATTAATTTATTATCTTTGCAGGTTAATAATTTACACATAAGAATTAATATAATGAAGAGTAATCTTACTAATAGAAAACTTACTTGGATACTTGTTTTTGTTTTTATTCTAATTAGCTTCTTTCCTTTGTTTGCTTTTTTGGGTACTTTGCCTCTAAGAACTTGGGACGAAAGCAGGCTGGCTGCATCGGCTTATGAAATGACTCAAACAAAAAATCCTCTTGTTGTAACTTTTGATTATCAACCTGACCATTGGAGTGTTAAACCTCCTCTAAATATTTGGGCTCAAGCAATAAGCATTAAACTATTTGGAGTTAATGAAACAGCCGTTAGACTTCCTTCTGCTCTTTCAATTATGTTTCTGGGGATTATCCTAATTTTTCTAACCAGCAAAATTAACAGACCCTGGATTGGCTTTTATGCAAGTGTTATTATTATATGTTCAAAAGGTATTCTTTACTATCATTGTGGGAGAAATGCTGATTATGATGCAATGCTTTCAATGTTGGTTATTGCCTATTCAATGTCGATATTCGTGTTTAGTGAGTTAAAAGAAAAGAAATACTATATATTTTTCTTTATTTTTCTTGTTTTGGCAACCCTAACCAAAGGTGTTCAAGCTCTAATTCCTCTACCATTTATATTTCTCTATATTGTTTTGAGAAAAGATTTTATTGCACTTCTTAAAAACAAACTCACCTACATTGGGATTGGTTTGTTTTTAGTTGTGATTGGAGGTTATTATTTTGGAAGGGAATATTTTGACAATGGATATTTGAAAGCGGTTTATGAAAATGAACTTGGAGGAAGATATCTTAAGACCTTGGAAGGACATCATGGCGAATATGATTATTATTTTATAAAACTTAGGGACGAACTCTTCACTTATTTTATCTGGATAGTCCCTTTTTCATTTGTTTTCAATCTTTTTAATAAGGATAAGACCTCTTTTAGATTAAGCAATTATGCATTTGGAATTGCAATTACCATATTTATTGTTATTTCAATTGGGAAAACAAAACTCACCTGGTATGCCTTTCCTCTTCTTCCTCTTTTGGCAATTGTTTTAGGAACTTCTTTTGCAACAATTCACTCCTGGATTTTGGGTTTAAAGACACATAAGGCATTAACTTTTTCAATTTTAATGATAGGTTTTGTTGCAATATTCTACACTCCCTACAAGGAGATTGTTAATCATGTTTATAAACCTAAAGAATCGGATTGGTTTGTTCCTTATTATTCTCGTTTTGAGATAATAAAAAAGATAATTGATAAAGAATTAGTTTTCAACGATACCGTTGTTTATATCAATCACGACAATCAACAAGATTTCTTTTTCTATATTTATGCAATGAATCATTATGGAATTCTAAACGACAGAAAAGAAGTTAAGCAATTGAAAGTTGGAGAAATTGTTCAAATTAATGAACCTAATACTGACCAGCAAGTAATGGAGATTTTTGAATATGATACGCTCTATCATAGCATTCAAAGTAAGGTTGTCAAGCTAACTGCTTTAAAAGAAAATAAAAAATAGAAAGATAATGGAAATATCAGTTGTAATACCAATTTTTAACGAACAGGGGAACATTCCTCAAATGTATGAACGTATGACAAAGGTATTATCGGAGATAAGTTCCGATTATGAAATAATCTTTGTTAATGATTATAGTCGTGATAATTCACTTTCTTTAATAAAAGAGCTTTCAGAAAAAGACTCTCACGTTAAATATTTAAGCTTTAGCAGGAACTTTGGACATCAAATTGCGGTTTCGGCAGGATTAGACTTCTCTAAAGGAAATGCAGTTGCAATTATTGATGGTGACTTGCAAGACCCTCCCGAACTAATAAAGGAAATGTATGCCAAATATAAAGAAGGTTATAAGGTTGTTTATGCCAAACGAAGTGCAAGAAGAGGAGTTAATATTTTTAAAAAAGTTGCTTACAAATTATTTTACAGGATATTAGACAAGCTAACTGACATTAAGATTCCATTGGATACTGGCGATTTTCGTTTGATTGATAGAATTATCATAAAACATCTTCAACAAATGCCTGAAAGGAATAAGTTTATTAGAGGACAGATTGCCTGGATTGGATACAAACAAACCTTTGTGGAATATGTTAGAGATGCTCGTTATCGTGGTGAAACAGGATATTCATTCAGTAAACTTATGAAACTTGCAATTGATGGGATAACAGGATTTTCCTCAAAGCCATTGAAATTTGCAAGCAATATGGGAATTATTGTTTCAATATTCTCATTCTGCATTATTGTTTATGCTCTAATATCCCAATATGTTTTAAACACACCCCCAATTAGAGGTTGGGCTTCAGTAATAATTTCTGTTTCATTTATTGGAGGAGTACAGTTAATAACAATTGGAATTATTGGAGAATATATAAGCAGAATTAATAATGACGTTAGACAAAGACCGCTCTACATTATTGAAGAAAGCTCAGATGAAATAAGAGAAGAAAAACAAAAAGAGATATGACATATACAGATAAAGAAAAGAGATTTAAACGTTTTAACGTAACAACTGCTCTTCCTTATGCAAATGGAGGAGTTCATATTGGACATTTGGCTGGAGTTTATATTCCTGCAGATATTTATGTACGTTATCTTCGTTTGATGCAGGAGGATGTAATTTTTATTGGAGGAAGTGATGAACATGGTGTGCCAATTACAATTAAGGCAAAGAAAGAAGGTGTTACGCCTCAAGATATTGTTGATAGATACCATAATATTATTAAGAAAAGTTTTGAAGAATTTGGAATTACCTACGATATCTATTCTCGCACCTCATCACCAACTCATCATAAAACCTCATCAGAGTTCTTTGAAAAGCTCTT
>JAQUTD010000123.1 GCA_028709955.1 Bacteroidales bacterium
TTTTTGGTTTAACAACTGCTCAATCACAAACAAATCAAAAGCAAGATATGCCTAAGGAGGCAACAACAATAATTAATTTAAATAAATTATGTTGCCAAAGTGCTGTTCCTGTTGTTGAGAAAATTTTAGCTTACGAAAAGGGAGTTAAAACGTTTGAGGTTTCTGTAGAAAATAAAACAGCAACAGTAATATATAAACCTAAATCAACCTCTCCTGAAACAATTGCTAAGGCTTTAGCAAAAGGTGGAATTGAGGCAAATGGAATTGAGGCAGATAAAAAAGCTATTGAAAAACTTCCCGCTTGTTGTAGAGATACTGCTAAGGGATTGTCAACTGGTTGCTCGCATAGCGAAAAATAGAAAATAAGTTTATTCTATATCTTGAATTTCTTCAATTTCAGGTTCAATTTTCTGACATAATTGATTTAGAAGTTCTTGAGCTTTTGGATGATTCATTTTTGAAGCTGTTTCCAGCTGCTCGCAAATTCTCTGTTCAATTTTTTTTCTTTTTGATTTTTTATTTTCTTGAATCAAAATTAGGGCTAAATGATAGTGAGCATCTGGGTTTTGAAAGTTAATTTCTATGCTTTTAAGAAAATCTGATTTGGCTTTCACAAAATTACCTTTTTTGAATAATAGTTTTCCTCTATTATAGTAAGCATCTGCATGTTTAGGGTCTAACTCTATTGCCTTATTGAAATATGATTCAGCACTTGCACTTTGACCCGAATTCACTTGGGCAATTCCAATATTATTATGAGTAAATGGATGATTTGGATTTAGAGATAGGGTTTTGTAGAAATCCAACAGGGCAGAGCCAAAGTCACCAACATTTATATAAACTATTCCTCTATAATTGTAAGAAGAAGGAAAGCTATCATTTAACATAATAGATTGATTAAAATCGGCAATTGAGCCATGATAATCTTTTAAAAAATTCTTCGCAATTGCTCTCAAATATAATGTTTCGAAATCGTTTGCATTTTTTGAAAGAATAATGTTATAGTCTTCAATTGCTCCTTTGAAGTCATCCATAAACCCCTTAGCCATAGCTCTTTTCTTATAAACCTCTATGTCTATATATCCATATTCAATTGCAGCGTTATAGCTTGCATGGGCAGAGATATATTCTTTCGCTCTAAGTTTAGTTTCTCCAAAAATAAAATAAAGATAGCCATTATTCTTATCAATTTCAATTGCCTTAACTAAATCGGTATAGGAATCATTAAAATTGTTTTGAGAGTAATTAAGTAGTGATTTAATGGCGTAAATATTTTTAGGATAATCTTCCTTTGTTAGAATAGAATCAATTGCAACAATAATCTTTTGAGCATCTTTTTTGTGTAAAACCAAAAGAGAATTATAGAAATGTTTACTGTTTTTTTCGTAGGATTTAATTAGGGTTTCAATTGAGTTTAGATTATCATAGTTTTGAGCATAGTAAAGAGATATTATAGGATAGGTAATATCATCAATTTCCTCAACCTGAAGTATATGTTCAATATCAATAAATGCCTTTTTATTATTTTTTAAAATATAGTAGGCAATAGCTCTTCTTTCTATTAATTTATTTGTTTCAACTCCCTTTTCAATTGCTTTATCAACAATTTTAATTATTCTTCCATAGTTTTTACTCAACATTTCTTTCTCTATACTATTCAAATAGTATTTTTCCTCGTTATTAAGTTCAGTTTCTTGAGAAAAACAATTCGGAGAAATAATTTGAAATAAAAAAAAGAAATACAATAAAAAATCTTTCATTTTTTTTAGTATCGAAGTTGACCAAGTCCTTGACGAATAATATTTATTTCAGAATCTGTCAGGTTAACAACTGTTGATGTCTCTTCGTTTCCTATCCCATCATTAATTATTAGGTCAACCGTTGAAGAGTATAATTCACAGAAATATTCGGGGTTGGTGTAGCATTCCAAATCTAAGTCTTGTGTGGGTAGGGAGGAAGTTATTAGGGGATAGTTAAGGCACTCAACTATTTTTAATGCAATTTCATTATCAGGAATTCTAATACCTATTGTCTTTTTTTTAGTTTGCAGAATTTTTGGAATTTTTGTTGAGGCTTCAAATACAAAGGTAAAAGCTCCAGGAGTATTGTTTTTGAGGAGTTTGAATATGTTATTTGAAATAGGCTTAGTGAAATCGGAGGCCTGACTAATTGAATGACAAACTATAGAAAAATCACTTTTCTCTAATTTTTTCCCCTTTAATGAAGCCAACCTTTCTGATGCTTTCATATTTCCAAGCTTACAAGCCAAGGCATAGACAGTGTCTGTAGGATAAATAATTAACCCACCTTTTTCTAAACAATCACAAATTTCATCAATTTGGTTTTGTTCAATTCCTTGAGGATGAATTTTTAAAAGCATACTATTTTTAAACTTTGTGCGCACAACAAGACTCGAACTTGCACATCGTTACCGAAACCACCCCCTCAAAGTGGCGTGTCTACCAATTCCACCATGTGCGCTCATAAGATTTGCAAAGATACTATATTTGATTTAAAAATAGAAATATTAGGTCTATTTTGTTCTTAATAGAATTTAAAACTAATAGAACTTGATTCCACTAAAATAGAACTTGATTCTACGGAAATAGAACTTGATTCTAATTTAATAGAACTTGATTCGGTAGATTTTAAATAAGAATTAGTTTAATTTATGTCTTATGAAATTCTAATTATACTTTCATTCTATAGATTTTTTTGTAATTTTGTGCTTGTATTTTGAAAATATAGCCAAAAATGAATGAGAATTTACCTCTTATCCTACTTATTGAAACCGCAACTCAAATATGTTCTGTAGCTTTAGCTAAAGGAAATACTATCCTTTCTAAAAGGCTTATCAATATTCCAAATGCTCATTCTTCTCAACTTTCGTTGCTGATAGAAGAGGTTATGAAAGAGGCGTCTGTTTCATATTCTGAGCTTTCTGCAATTGGAGTAAGTAAGGGTCCTGGCTCATACACTGGTCTTAGAATTGGCGTTTCAACGGCTAAAGGATTTGCTTATGCCTTAAATATTCCACTTATTAGCATTGAAACATTGAAAATTTTGCAAAAAGGGGTTCAGCAGAAATATAATAACAAATCAACTGTTGCAATGATTGATGCCAGAAGGATGGAGGTTTATTGTGTTATCTATAATCAAAATGGTGAGGTAATTAAAGATATTTCAGCCGATATTATTGAAAAAGGAATTTACGATAAATATTTAACAGAGGATAATGAATTTGTTTTTGTGGGTGATGGAGCAGAAAAGAGTCTAACTTGTTTTAGTGAAAAGTCAAACATTATATTAGATTCTGAAATTGTGCTTTGCTCTGAATTGATGAAGGATATGGCTTATGAAAAGTATTTAAATAAGGATTTTGAGGATGTTGCATATTTTGAGCCCTATTATTTAAAGAATTTTGTTGCAGCACCTTCAAAGGTTAAGGGACTTTATTAGAAAAGGAATAAAAATGGGAAAAGATAAATTAAGACGTTTTGCAGAGAATGAAACTTTTGCTAATATGTTTCAACAGCAGTATGAAGAACTGCAAAAAAATGGTGGCTTTGCATTAAAGGGAAAATGGAAAAGTGAATTTTTTAAGAACAACAACCCATTAGTTTTGGAGTTAGGATGTGGAAAAGGAGAATATACTGTCGGTCTTGCCGAAAAATATATAGATAAAAACTTTATTGGAATTGATATTAAGGGTGCCAGGATGTGGAGAGGTTGCAAGAGCTCTATTGACAATCAAATGAAAAATGTTGCCTTTGTTCGCACACATGTTCAGGTTGTTGATATGTATTTTGGAGAAGGAGAGGTTGATGAAATTTGGATAACTTTTCCAGACCCACAACTAAAAAAACCAAACAAAAGACTAACCTCACCTCGTTTTTTGGAACGTTATCAAAAAATATTGAATAATAAAGGAATTATACACCTTAAAACAGATTCTCAAGAACTTTACGAATACACAATAAATGAGGTGCTATTGCCAATGAAAAAGAATATTATTTTTCATACAAATGATTTGTATAATTCTGGTTTTGATGAAGATGTAATTGAAATAAGAACCTTTTATGAGAACCAGTATTTAAAACAAGGTAAGCCTATAACCTACATTAAGTTTGAATTATAGACACCACAAAAGCAACAAAATAAAACTTATTTACGTTATAAACCCTAAAAGTAGAAATATATATTAATCAAAAACATAAAAATATGAAGAAGTTAATTTTAGCTTTAATGCTATCAATTGTTTGCTTAGGAGCAAATGCACAAACTCCAGAAGAGGCTGAAAAAATTAATAAGTGGATTGATACCTATCAACAACTTAATGAAGCAAAAGATTGGAATGGTATGATTTCTAAGGCAGGACTTTGTAAAACAGAAATTCCAGAATGGGATTATGTTTATTACTACTCAGGTATTGCAAATTATAATCTAAAACAGTATGATAATGCAATCATGAATCTTTCAATCTTTGTTGATAAAAATCAAACTGAGGCAGGAGCATACCTACTTAGAGGACATTCTTTTTCAGAAAAGAAAGAAGTTGCAAAAGCAATTGCAGATTACGATAAATATTTAGAAAAAAATCCTAATGATGTTCCAACTATGTTAGCAAAAGCTAATGTATATCTTAATGCTAATGATTTGAATGGCTATGTTAAGGAACTTGGAGTTGTTATTGAAAAAGATCCAAAGAATGTTACTTTGTTGGAAAATAGAGCAAGTGCAAATGCAAACTTAAACAATTGGGCATCTTCAATAGAGGATTATAATAAATTGATTGCTATTAATCCTAATAAAGTTGATTATTACAATAATCGTGCTTATGCAAATTATTCAATAAAAACTCCTGAAAGCTACAAATTTTCAATAGCTGATTATAATAAAGTTGTTGAACTTGGTGGCGGTAACGAAACAGTGTTTATTGCATTAACAACCCTAAACAGTTCAATGAAAGATTTTAAGGCAGAGGTTGCTGCTTGGGACAAGTTAGTTGAATTACAACCAAACAACATTGATAATGTTTATCGTCGTGGAGCTGCAAAATATAATGCCTTAGATTATAAGGGAGCAATTTCAGATTTTGATAAAGTTATTTCTGCTGACCCAAAACACATTAATGCTTTAAAACGTAGAGCAACAGCAAAAACAAAAGCAGGTGATAAAGTAGGAGCACAAGCGGATGGAAAACTAATTAGAGAA
>JAQUTD010000124.1 GCA_028709955.1 Bacteroidales bacterium
ATAAGTGTTGATAATAATATTGCATTTAATAAGAAAGTTGTTTCCTCTCCAAGTCCAAGCCCTTTATATAGTGAAGGAAGTATATCAACAATAACTAATGGGGTTAGGGGTGATTCGGAATTTAAGATACACTGGTTGGGTTGGCATGGAGTAGATTTTGAGCTTGTTTTGGATTTAGAGGATACTATTAAAAACAAAACAATAAAACTATCTTCTTTATATTTTCCTAAGAGTTGGATTCTTCATCCAAATAGTGTTGAGTGTTTTGTTTCAAAAGATGCATTGGATTATGTTAATGTTGGAAAGGTTGATATTGGGAATATTCAAAAAGATGAAAAAATAATAAGGGAGTATAAATTTAGTGATGGCAATAATGAATTTAGATACGTTAAATTTAAAATAAAATCAACCAAAGAATTACCCCCTTGGCATCCATCCGAAAAAGGAAAGAGTTGGGTTTTCTTAGATGAAATTGTTGTTGAGTAAAAATAAAAAAACTCAAAGTTTTATTGATAATAATAGTATATTTGCAGATTAAATTAATAAATAATATGAAAAGTAAAAATATTTGGAAATACGGTTTTAATTGGGGCTCAATTGTTGGAGGAGCTTTTTTCCTTTATCATGTATTCGGTTTTCTTTTTAAAATTGAGACAAACTTTTTATGGAGCTTTTTAGGCACTTTTGTTGTTGTGTTTGGAATGGGCTGGGCAATGGTTAATTACAGAAAAAATGTGATGAAAATGAATCTTAAATTTGGAAAATTATTTTCTATTGGCGCCATTATGTCAATTTTCATTTCACTTTTCCTCTCATTGTTTATGGTAATTTACATTGCAAAACTAAATCCTACTTATCTCGATGGTTTTCTAATTCAATATCAAGATATTTTAGATCAAATGGGATCTGAAATTGATGCTTTTGATCCACTAATAATAAAAACAATTAAAGCAGTTTTGATACCTTCAATCTATATTTTTGATTATATTGGTAATTTGTTTTATGTTTTAATATTAACTCTTGTATTGTCTCGACCAACTTTAGCAAATCAAATAAACAGAAATTCTCCTAACCCTAATGATTATGTTCCTTATCAAGATTTAAAGAAAGAAGAAGAAAATGAAATTGAATCTGAAGATGTTGTTGATGAAAAAGATGAAGATGATGTTTCTAACCAACAAGATGAAAGAGAAGATGATGATGTTCACGAGACAGGTGAGATTGAAAGCTCAAAGAAAAATAATAATTTAAAATAAAAAATAAAAGTAAAATATGAGATTAACAAAGATATATCAATCTAAGATGTATGGGAACTATTGGTCTGGTATTGTTATATTTGGACTCCTGATTGGTTTTGGTCTTATTATTGAGGTTTTACTAAGAAGTTTGTTTACAACGCCAATTTCACAACCTGTTAGCCTGATAGAGATCATTACCCAACTTGTTTTTATGTTTATTGGGGTATATGTCTTTAAAATAAATCTTGAAGAAAAGAAAATAACATTTAAGAAAAGCTATATGCTTGGATTGGGTTCCGGAATTGTTGGCTCAATAATTTATGGTATGTTTCTTTATGTTTATGCACTTTATCTTGATAAGGATTTCATACAAAGATGTTATGAAATACAACGAAATATTAAATCGAACTCAACCCTAACTGATCAACAAGTTATGGATATGGCTACTCCAAGTTTAATCGCATTCTCAGGAATATTATTATCTTCTGTAGTTTCAATTCTTTTGGCTCTAATTGTTGCAATTTTACTTAGGAATGAAAAAGGGCAACTTATCAAAAATACATAAAAATATATATTATGGATATATCAATTATAGTACCTCTATATAATGAAGAAGAATCTCTTGTTCCCTTAGTTGAATGGATTGAGAGAGTTATGAATAATGAGGGTTATTCTTATGAAGTGTTGTTGGTTGATGATGGAAGTAGGGATAGGAGTTGGAGTGTTATTGAAGAATTATCTCAAAAGAATAATAATTTAAAGGGTATAAAATTTCGTAGAAATTATGGAAAGAGTGCAGCATTGAATGTTGGCTTTGAACATTGTGAGGGTGATGTTGTAATAACAATGGATGCAGATCTTCAAGACTCTCCTGATGAAATTCCAGAACTTTATACATTAATAATTAAGGATAAATACGATTTGGTTTCGGGCTGGAAGAAAAAACGATACGATTCAACACTTGCTAAAAACATTCCTTCCAAACTGTTTAACGCAACCACAAGATACTTCACCGGAATAAAACTCCATGATTTCAATTGTGGATTAAAGGCATATAGAAAAGATGTTGTTAAGTCGATTGAGGTTTATGGTGAGATGCATCGTTATATTCCTGTTATTGCAAAATGGGCAGGATTTCAAAACATTGGAGAAAAAGTAGTTCAACATCGAAAAAGAGAGTTTGGAACAACAAAGTTTGGTATGAGTAGGTTTATTAATGGTTACTTAGACCTTATTTCAATTATGTTTGTTTCTAAGTTCAGCAAAAAACCAATGCATTTGTTTGGAGTTTGGGGAACGGTAATGTTTATACTGGGCTTTATTTCTGCAGCAGTTTTAGGCATACAAAAACTAATAGCAAGCATTAATCAAGAACCAATGCGATTAGTTGCTGATAGTCCTTATTTCTATCTATCGTTAATGTTAATGATATTAGGTTCAATGATGTTTTTGACAGGATTTTTAGCTGAACTAATTGGAAGAAACTCACCAACCAGAAACCACTATTTAATACAAAACAAGACTAATATTAAATAATAATTATGAGGATAAAAGAAGTTATAGAACAATCCATATCTCTAAAAACTCATTTACTAAAAGATGAAATCTTTTTAAAAGAAATTGAAAAGGTTAAAGATGCTATGGTTAAGGCACTAAAGGAAGGAAATAAGATTCTTTGGTGTGGCAATGGTGGTTCTGCTGCCGATTGTCAACATCTGGCTGCTGAATTTTCAGGAAGATTTTATTATGATAGACCACCTCTAAAATCTGAGGCCTTACATGTTAATACTTCTTATTTAACTGCCGTTGCAAATGATTACTCTTATGATGTTGTTTACAGCAGATTGGTTAAAGCAATGGGTGATAAAGGAGATATATTAGTAGGTATTTCAACCTCTGGCAATTCAAATAACATTATCTTAGCCCTTGAGCAAGCAAAAGAAAATGGAATGATAACAATTGGTTTTACCGGAAATGGAGGAGGAAAAATGAAAGAAAAATCTGATCACCTTTTAGATATTCCTTCAAAGGATACACCAAGAGTTCAAGAATGTCATATTATGGTAGGACATATTCTTTGTGAGTTAGTAGAGGCAGAGATATTTCCTCGATAGATAAGGACTTTTAAGATATTGAGGAGATTAAAGTACTGAAAAAAAGAGTAATGATAAAAAAAGAATATAAAACATTATTCCTTGATCGTGATGGGGTGATAAATGTTCGTTTGATTGATGATTACGTTAAAACCTGGGAAGAGTTTAAGTTTGAAGAAGGAGCACTTGAAGCAATTAAAATATTTGCTAAGCATTTTGATACTATTGTTGTAGTTTCAAACCAACAAGGAGTTTCCAAAGGCTTAATGAGTGAACAAGATTTAATTTCTATCCACAAAAGGATGAAAGAAGAAGTTAGCCTTTTTGGAGGAAGAATTGACGAAATTTATTATTGTACTGCATTAAGAAAAGAACATAATTTTTGTCGTAAACCAAAAGTGGGTATGGGTTTGAAGGCAAGAAAGCAATTTCCAAATATTCGTTTTAAACAATCAGTTATGGTTGGTGATTCAACTTCGGATATGCAATTTGGAAAGCGTTTAAAAATGCAAACCATATTTATTTCTCACTCTCTTTCAAAAACAAGGAAATATTATAGATGGATAAATAAAAGGTTTGATTCCTTAATTGATTATGCAAAATATTTAGAAAATGAAAAGAATAGTTAGTTTAGCATTAGTTTTAGTTCTTTGTGGATTTATTTCACTTGTTGCTTTTTCTCAAAACAAGGTTGATGAAAATGGAAGAAAACAAGGTCTATGGTCAAAAACCGATAAGAGTGGAAAAAAGATTTATGAAGGAAGCTTTAAAGATGATTATGAAATAGGTGTATTTAATTATTATTTTGAAGATGGAAAAACAATAAAAGCAAAAACAGAATACTCCGATAAAGGAAGGTTTGCCAACACCAAACTATTCAATAAAGAAGGAATAGTTATTTCAGATGGATTTTATAGAGAAAGAAAAAAAGATAGTGTTTGGACTTTGTTTGATGAAAAAGGAAACCAGATAGGGCAGGAAAGATATTCAAAAGGAATAAAAACAGGAGAAGCTAATTATTGGGATAGGGATAAAGTTTTGGTTGAAACAATCAATTACAAGAATGATTTAAAGAATGGATTATATTATAGAAACACATATTCAAAAGGTTATTTCTACTTAACATTCAAAGACGATAAAAAGAATGGACCATACGAAGACTTCTATTATTTCCAAAAACTAAAAATTAAAGGAACCTATAAAGAGGATAAAAAAGAAGGTCAGTGGAAGTATTTTGATAGCATAGGTAACTGTGTTAAGATACAAAAATGGCAAAAAGATATTCTAACAAGCGAAAAGGTTAGAATTGACTTAGGAAGAGAAGAAAAATATATTGAAACAAAAGATATAGCATATTTCTACCCAACAGGAAAAAGACTTAAATTAGTTCTGTTTAATTCTGAAGAAATATCATGTATTAATAATATTGAAGAATTTCTTGATGTTTTGGGACTTGAAAATTTTATTCAACTTAATGGAAAGATGAAATTCTATTCAAGTTTAAAAGCCCTAAGAGGCATAGGTGAAAAGGTGGGAGAGGAATACGAAATCATACTTCAACCTAAAATGAATTCAAAAATATTATCCGACAAAGATAGCAGAAAAGCTTTAGAGATGTTTTTTAAAAAGCAAGACTTTTAACGCTTGATGACTAATGGTTGATAACACTTTTAATGTATAAAAAGATATTAGTAGGTTTAAGTGGGGGCGTTGATAGTTTATCAGTCGCCCTTTTTCTTAGAAAACAAGGATATGAGGTTGTTGGAGCAATGCTTGAAATGTTTGCTCAAATAGAACTTGATTCTAATAAAATAGAATCAAGTTCCAGCAAAATAGAATCAAGTTCTAATAAA
>JAQUTD010000016.1:0-8227 GCA_028709955.1 Bacteroidales bacterium
CTATTTCATCAACAACTTGTTTGATGATATTTTGGTTACGTCCTTCACTAATATTAGGAACGCATTCAATTAATTGCTTCATAAAGATATTACCCTTTAATTATTTATATTCAAATTATATTTGCTAAAAAAGCCAAGTAAAATAATAATTTGCAAAGTTCGGCAAAAACTCTGAGTTGACAATGTTTTGAGAAATTTATAATAGTTCTTTTGAAAGAAATTCTCTAAGATGGAATTGTTTAATTCCCTTATAATTAGTGCCAGAAAGGAATGAATCCATAGAAATTACATATTTTGGATAACTGTTTTCTATCTTTAATAGATTTCCAAATTCTCTTTCTTTTGTTGCTTCATCAGCTACCATATAACAAACTTGTATATAAATTTTTTCGTTATCCTTTACCCCAATAAAATCAATTTCCAAATTATCTAATTTACCAACGTAGACTTGATAGCCTAATATAATTAAATGTTGGTAAACTGCATTCTCCATTAGTTTCCCAATGTCGTTATTAAAATTAAGAGTATGTTTACAATTTCTAAGTCCTAAGTCTTCAAAATAATATTTATCTCCGACTTCAAACTTTTTTAAACCTCTTACATCTATTCTTTGTGTCTTATTAATAATGTAAGCATTGTTTAATGCCCTAAGATAATTAATAATTGCATTAACAGACATCTCTGTTCGTTGAGATTTTAAAAATTTATGGATATTATTTGCTGAAAATATATTTCCTACATTATCTGCAACATAATCAACTAAAGTTTCAAGAAAATCAACATTTCTTATGTTTTCTCTTCCAACTACATCTTTTAAGATAATTGTAGAATAAACATTTCTAAGGTATTCAAATGATATTTCATTGTTTAATGGTAAGCGAGAAAGGTAAGGTAAGCCTCCGTATGTTAGATATTTTCTTAATGAATCATCATTATTCTCTAATTTATGAAAAGAAAGAAACTCTAAATATGATAAACTATGTATTCTGAATTCAATATATCTTCCAGCTAAAAATGTTGAAAGCTCGCTTGAAAGCATCTTTGCATTGCTTCCTGTACAGAAAATATCACATTTATCTTCAGCTAATAAGCTCCTTAATACATTTTCAAAATTAGCTATATCTTGAATTTCATCAATAAAGAGATAGTTTTTCTTTAGAGGTAGGAGTTTATCCTTTAGGTAATCAAATAAATCTAAATCATTTTTAATCTTACTAAACTCTTCAAATTCTTTGTTTATATATATGATATTTGCGTTTTTATCCTCTTTTCTAATATCTTCCATTAATTGTAAAAGGATATAGCTTTTACCTATACGTCTTTGCCCAGTAAGTACTTTTATTATTCCCTTGTCAATAAAAGGTTTTATACGATTACTATATAAAGGTCTATCAAATATTTCCATTATTCTATCACTTATAAGTTATAAACAATGCAAAAATAATAATTTTATTGGTTATAAGTGATAAATTAGTAAGAAATTTACTTTTTATTGTTTATAAGTGATAGAAAAAATATGTATTCATGTTGTATAATAAAACATGAATACATACTTCACAAATAAGTTTTAATTAAGATATTGCTATTTAATAGTATCTTTCAACATCAATTAGTCTAACTCCTCCAAGCCAAACTGCAACACATCCCACAACTCCATTCTCTCCTTTTTGGGATATTGGTTGAAGGGTTGTGTCGTCAACCATTTCAAAATATTCCAATTCAAACTCTTTTATCCTTTTGAATTCATTTATAACAAAACTCTTTATTTGAGAGAAAGATAAATTATCTTTCATTGAGCAAGACTTATGTAATATATAATGAATCTTTGGAGCTATTTCTCTTGCTTGTTCTTCCAATCTAACATTTCTTGAACTAATGGCTAATCCATCTATTTCTCTAACAATTGGACATGGAACAATTTCTACTGGAGAGTTTAGTTGTCTTACCATATCTTTTATAATTGCTATTTGTTGAAAGTCTTTTTCTCCAAAATAAGCTCTATTTGGTTTCACCCAATCAAATAAACGGCTAACAATTATTGCAACACCATTAAAATGTCCTGGTCTTTGCTTGCCTTCCATAACTTGTTCTAAAGCTCCAAAAGAAAAGCTTTCTTTTGCTTCTTCTGCATATACTTCTTCTGCTTTTGGACAAAACAAAATATCACAGCCGTTTTCTTCTAACAAAATGCTGTCTTTTTCAATATCACGAGGATATTTAATCAGGTCTTCTTTGTTATTGAATTGTATTGGATTTACAAAAACACTGCAAACTACAATATCATTTTCTTGTTTTGCTCTTTCAATTAAAGAAATATGTCCTTTATGCAGGGCTCCCATAGTTGGAACAAATCCAATTGTTTTTCCTTCTTTTTTTAGATAGTCAATATGTTGTGTAAGTTCAATTATATGTTCAATGGTTTTCATTTACTTTCCCCTTAGATTTCGAAATTATTTTTCTTCCTTATCGTTTCCTTCATCAATATCTGTCACATCTTCATAATCAGTATCATCAATTCTTTCTCCAAACTGGTTTTGGGGATTTGCATTATTGCCTTTAAAAGTTTTTTCAATTTGTTTTTTTGCTTGATATAACTTTATTAAAACATCCAAAATAAAACTAAGAAATGTGATAACTATGCTAAAAAGAATAGCGTCAAAAAACTTTTCAACATAAAATTTTGGGGAAAGCAACCAGCTTGTAATATAAATTATCAAAGCATTGATTACTAAATTAAATAAACCCAATGTTGAAATCATTAGAGGTAATGAAAATAATACTAAAACAGGTTTGAGAAATGCATTAAGTAGACTGATAATTATTGCAGCTAACAATGCGTAACCAATATTCTGAACCTCTGCCAGAGAAAATAATTGGCAAGTTAGGAATATTGAAACTGCCATTATCAATGTTTTAACCCAAAACCTTGAACTTGTTATAGGAGGGTTATCGTTTGAAAAATTCATGTTAATATTTGACATATTTGATATTTAAATCAGCCTGCAAATATAGTAATAAAAAATTAATACGTAAATTTGCCAAAAATTATTTGGTTATGAATAAGGGAAGAGAAACAAAACCACATATTGGCGTGTTTGGAAGATGTAATGTTGGGAAAAGCACTTTAATAAATAAACTTGTTGGACAAGAAATTTCAATTGTTAGCACTCAAGCAGGAACAACAACCGATTCTGTTAAAAAAACAATGGAGATAAAGGGGATTGGTGCTGTTGTTCTAATTGATACAGCTGGAATTGATGATAATTCAATTTTGGGACAAAAAAGAATTGAAAAAGCATTAGAGGTATTTGCTCAAATTGATTTAGCTCTTATTGCTTTTAATAATGATTTTGGTCATGAGGAAGATAAGTTAATTGAAGAATGTAACAAATTTAATATTCCTTATGTATTAATCTACACAAAAAGTGATTTAGCTCAAATCCGAAAAGACCTTAAAGCAACAATTGAAAAAAAATATAATCAAAAGATAGTTGAATTTTCTCAAGATAATTCAAAAACAACTGCATCCCTAACTAAAGAAATTCAAGCAACAATTCCTCCAACAGCCTATCAAACAAAAGGAATACTGACAGGTTTAATTAAAAAAAATAGTGTTGTCCTTCTTGTAACTCCAATTGATAGCTCTGCTCCAGAGGGAAGAATGATTTTGCCACAGGTTCAATTAATAAGAGATGTTTTAGATAATCAGGCAATAAATATTGTTGTAAAAGAATCAGAACTTGAATACACATTAAAAAATATATATCCTAATCCAGATTTAGTTATTACCGATAGTCAAGTGTTTGATTATGTTAATAGTATTGTTGATGAGAAAATTCCTCTTACAAGTTTCTCAATTGTTTTAGCTCGCTTGAAAGGTTCATTTGATTATTATGTTAAAGGGACTCCCAAGCTCGACGATTTGAAGGATGGCGATAGAATATTAATGTTAGAATCATGTTCACACCAGCCAACTTGTGAGGATATTGGAAGGGTTAAACTCCCAAAATGGATAAGTGATTATTCGAAAAAGAAACTGGAGTTTGAAACAGTTGCAGGACTTTCGCCTTTTCCAAGACCAATTAATGAATATGCTATGGTAATCCAATGTGGAGGATGTGTGGCAACACAAAAGCAACTAAAAAGTAGATTATTGCCAATAATTGAAGCAAACATTCCTGTTTCAAATTATGGAATAGCGATAGCCTATATGAATGGAATATTCAAACGAGCAACAAAGATGTTCAATAAATAAATATGTTTAATATTCTCATTCTAAAATAAATTATTATCTTTGAAAATCGAATTATAAATTTTTTTTAATGAAGAAACTTCTAATTATTGTTTTTAGCCTCTTGTTTTTAGGTGCTTGTTCAAATGAACTCTATAAGTATTATGATTATGATAATTTATTATATGCTTATAGTTCAAGGGAATTTTCCGAAAAAGAAATTAAGAAATTTTCAAAAAAATACTCGCGAATAGTCGACTCACCTAAAGGAAAACGAAACCTTCCTCCCCCTGGAGCCTGTGTTGAATATGGCTATCTACTCTTTTTGCAAGGAAAAACTAAGGAAGCAAAAGAATATCTAATGAAGGAAGCTATTATTTATCCTGAATCTCAAGTCTATGTTAATTCATTAATAAAAACTCTTGGACTATGAAAAAATTATTGATGCTATTAGCAATAATAACAATTTTTGTTAGCTGTGATGTTGCCAAAAAAATAATTGACAAAAATCTCCCACAAGAGGAAGATCAAACTGAAGATGTTCTTGCAGAAATAACTGGAGAAAAAAAAGAGGTGGTTGTAGACACAAACATAACTCTTTTGAGCAAGAAAGAAATTAAAAAAATAAAAAAAGAAAGAGAACGTCAGGATAAAATTGCCAGAGGAGACACTTTGAGCTTTGTTAAAAAGAAATGGTATCAATTCTTTCCAAAAAGAGAAGATAGGATTGTTTCATATCCAAAAATGTATTCAGAAAAACCCAAATCAATACTTCTTATATACCCTTGGAATCGTTCCAAAAATCAATACGCCTCAGAAATGTATCTTATAAATATCTCCAAAGAGCTGTCCCAAAAAGGCTATTATATCATCCCAACAATGTTAACTCTTGAAAAACACAAACAAGACACAATGTTTTCTTCACACTACATAAAAAATGATGAGATAAGAAAATATAAAGAAGAATTTGGAGTAGATGCAGTTATGTTTCTAACAATCTATTCTCTAAGCAAACCATGGTGGTCAACAAATATTAATTCGGTTGCGGAATATTGTTTGATTTCAACTTCAACCACAGACACACTTTTCTACCGAAAAGCAGATTTTAATTATGATAGTCCAATCCCTCCATACAAAGTAAATAAATCGGCTGAAACTTATGAGATGGAACCAAGAACAATTCCTCTGTTTGGAACCTGTTTTCAGATGCAAAGGTCGGTGTTTATGGATTTTCCTTACGGACCCTATCATAAAAAATACTTAAAAGACCAAAAGAAATTCTCTTATCAAAAAGAGATGAGGTATAAAATTGACGCAAGACCAAGCTAATATTTAAATGAAACAAAAAACAGTTTTCTTTTGTAAGGAATGCGGAGCTCAATCCTCAAGTTGGATTGGGAAGTGCCCTCAATGTGGTGCTTGGAATTCTTATGTTGAAGAAGTAATACAAAGAGAAGGAGATAGTAAATTCAATAATAAAAAAACAGGATCATCTTCCAAACCATATCCAATAAATGAAATTACATTTTCTCACGAAAAAAGAATAGACACCTATAATGTAGAACTAAATAGAGTGTTGGGAGGAGGATTGGTTGTTGGCTCTGTTGTTTTGGTTGGAGGAGAGCCAGGAATTGGGAAAAGTACACTTCTGCTTCAAGTTGCATTAAACTGTAAGGGAAAGAAAATTCTATATGTAAGTGGAGAAGAAAGCCTTCAACAAATAAAAATGCGAGCAGATAGGGTAGAGGGCAAAAATGAAGATTGCTATATTCTAACCGAAACAAATATTCAATCAATTTTTAAACATTGCCAGGACCTGAACCCAGATATAATTATTATAGATTCAATTCAAACAGTAACTACAGAGGATATAGACTCATCGGCTGGAAGCATTTCACAAATTAGAGAGTGTGCAGGAGAGTTGCAAAGATATGCAAAGACATCTTCAGCAGCAGTCTTTTTGGTTGGACATATCACAAAAGATGGATTAATTGCAGGTCCAAAGCTATTGGAACATATTGTTGATACAGTTTTGCAGTTTGAAGGAGACAGAAACTATGGCTATCGTATGCTTCGCTCGGTTAAGAATCGTTTTGGTTCAACAAGTGAGTTAGGAATATATGAAATGCAATCCACAGGACTTCGAGAAGTGAGTAATCCTTCAGAAATCCTACTTTCTCAGAGAGATGAAGCTCTTAGTGGAACTGCAATTGCAGCAACAATGGAAGGAACAAGACCAATTTTAATTGAAACCCAAGCCTTAGTGGCTAATTCCAATTATGGAACAGGACAAAGGACATCTACAGGATTTGACCTTAGGCGTCTTTCAATGCTACTTGCTGTTTTGGAAAAAAGAGGAGGCTTTAAGCTAATAAATAAAGATGTATTCTTAAATATTGCAGGAGGGATTAGAGTTGATGACCCAGCAATTGATTTGGCCGTTGTGGTGAGCATAATTTCTTCTTCAGAAGACATTTCAATAAGCTCTCAATATTGTTTTGCATCCGAAATAGGACTTAGTGGAGAGTTAAGACCAGTAATAAGAATAGACCAAAGAATTGCCGAAGCCGATAAATTAGGGTTTGAAAAAATCTTTATTTCCAAATATAACACCAAAGGTTTAGACACTTCAAGATACAAAATAGAGATTATCCCCCTTGCCAATTTGGAAGATGTGTTAAGATATATCTTTGGATAAAATCTTTCTATAAAGGAATTAGAATTTCCTTCTTTTGTGTTATTTTATGTGAATAATATCTTCTACTAAATCTTTTTCTTACTTTATCATTTTTGAAATTGTTTTTCACTAATTATTTTTATAAATATAATCTATTTAATTGCCAATAGATTAAGTGATTGTAAACCCTAAAGACTTATGAATTGGTAATTTTTGGGATGCAAATGTATACTTTTTTAAAGAATCAAACACTAAAATTGAAAATAAAAATATTTTTATGACTAAAACAACCCTTATTTGATATATAATTAATTTTTTTCTATCTCTAAGCAATATCCCCAAAATAGAACTTGATTCTATTTTTTGTTTTGTATTTTATATATCAAAAAAACTTTTTTATATTAAAAATTAATTATACATTTGCAGTGTCAATTAGTGTTTAAAATAACAACATAATATGATTTATAAATTTATAATGATTTAAAATATGAAAAAACTAATTTCTTTTTTGGCATTTGCTCTTATTTTGGCATTTACAAATAATTTAATAGCTCAAACTCCTTCCACAGATGTTGTTTATTTAAAGAATGGCTCAATTATTAAGGGAGTAATTACAGAAATAAATCCTAACGTTAATCTTAAAATGAAAACATCTGATGGCAATATTTTTGTTTTTGAGATGAAGGATGTTGAGAAGATAATTAAAGAAGAAATTGCTGAGAATATAAATAATCCAATAGTAAATCCTCCTTATCTTATTAAAACTACTTCAACATTATATAGAGATCCAACAGTTTCAACCCTCTGTTCTTTTCTAATCCCTGGCATTGGTCAGTTCTATAATGGACAATCAAATAAGGCAGTGGCACATATGATTTGGTATTTTGGAAGTTATGGGATTATGTATTATTCCTTTTCACAAATGTTAACTGTAGATTATTATGGTGATCCTGTTTATGTAGAGGGTTCAAGGAATTGGGCTTTTTTGGGCTTAATAGCTACATTTAGTGGAATAACCTCTTGGATATGTTCTATGGTTGATGCCAATAAATCATCAAAAGCAATAAATCGTCAACTTGGATTTGCAAGTTTTCAATTAGGGAAACAAACCAACCTATCATTTAATCCTGATATTAAATTTGTGAATGATTATTCCAAACTAAATTATAGAAACATAAGCCCAAGCTATGGTCTTAATATGAGAATCTCCTTTTAGTTTTTAAAATCAATAGTTAGGGAGAAAATCTGTTGTGTTATTATCTTGAACTGATTTTATAATCAATAACTTTTTCTATGTCTTCAAATTGACTGTTATCTCT
>JAQUTD010000016.1:8327-24316 GCA_028709955.1 Bacteroidales bacterium
CTTAATATGAGAATCTCCTTTTAGTTTTTAAAATCAATAGTTAGGGAGAAAATCTGTTGTGTTATTATCTTGAACTGATTTTATAATCAATAACTTTTTCTATGTCTTCAAATTGACTGTTATCTCTTATTTCAAAATTCAGTGGTCTAAACTTCCCGACAAGTTTTGTGTTTTCAAAACTGCTAATTATTGACTTGTCAATATCTAAATCATATATCCCTGAATAGTTTTTCTCATTAAAATAAAATCCTATCTTAAAAAATCCTTCCCAAATTGAAAGCCAAAAAACAGTTTTCTTTTTATATTGAACCTTGCAAAGCCAAGCCTTCCCATCATTATAATAGTTCCAAATATAAACCATATCTTTTGAAACAAGCCTTCTTTCTAATTCTTCAAATGATAAAAATACATCTCCCAACAAGTTCTTAAGAACTCCACTATTAGGATATATTTCCTTTTCTCTAAGTAGCATATTATTCTTTTCTTCTTTTAAGTTCTTTTTCAATTAGTCGCAATTCTCGAGAGGTTTGACCTTTTACTGAGGAGTTTTCTTCTGCTCGGCGAAATAGATAGGGCATCATTGTTTTAACTTCTCCATAAGGCACATATTTTACAACATTATATCCTTTTTCAGCAAGGTTGTTTGTTATATGATCACTCATTCCGTAGAGTTGTGCAAAGTAAATTGAAGGATGATTTTTTGGAAGATTTAATTTATCAATCAGGTTTGCTAATAGTTCTGAACTTTCTTCATTATGGGTTGCAACCATAAAATCTATGGTGTCTATGTTTTCAATCAAATATTTTATTATTTCGTTAAAGTCGTTATCTGTTGATGCTTTATCTGGTTGAATAGGGGATGGGTAGTTGTTTTGATGAGCTCTTTTCCTTTCTTTTTCCATATAGGCTCCTCGAACTATCTTCAATCCAAATTTATAATTTTTCTCTAAAGCCATTTTATGATGTTCTTTCAAACGTTCTATGCTATCGTGACGATACATTTGGTATGTATTTTGAACAATTGCCTTTGTCTTATTATAAATTTCCATGTTCTTATTCACCAAATCGTCCAACATAGGTTGTATCCATGTTTCTTCTGCATCAACAAGTATTGGGATATTGTTTTTATAACCCATTTCAAAAATCCTTTTCACCCTGTTTTCAACTCTTTCATACTCTTTTGTTTCTTCTTCACTTAGCATTGTGCCTTGACTTATCTTTACAAATAAATCAAACCTTCCTAATCCTGTAATTTTAAAAACACTAAAAGGTATAGATTTGTTTGTGTGAGCATATTCTATTGTTTTAATTACTTCATCACATGTTGTGTTAAAGAATGCTTCCTCTTGTTCTCCTTCTGCTGCATAATCAAGAATTGTTCCAACATTTCTTGACTTAAGTTTTTCAATTGATTTTGCACAATCTTCAATTGAACTTCCTCCAACAAAGTATTTGTAAATTGTATTTCGAATTATACCCTTAACTGGGAAGTGAATGGTGAATGCAAAATTAACTAAATGCTTCCCCATCCTAACCAAGGTAGGGTTATTCATCACTCTGAATAATAGATATGCTTCTCTTAATTCTTTATTTGATTTATTTTTAAATGATATTTCAGAATTGTTGAAATCAATTTTATTATGTTCTGTATTCATGTCAGTTGGTTGAAATTCCATATTTAATATTTCTACAAAAATATAATTTTTTTTCAACTATATATCATTTATGATGAAAAATTATCTTAATAAAATCTCTTTGAAAATAAATTCCGTGTTTGTGAAAATAAGTTAAGGAAAATTCTTTTTTTGTTAAGGAAAAATTCTTTTTTATTAAGGAAAAAAATATTTTTATTAAGGAAAAATTTTGAGTGAGTTATTGTGATAGAAAAAGAGGCTGTCTCATAATTTACGAGACAGCCTCCTTAGGGTTTGATTATTCAAAATGTTTTATCTTGCAATAATCATTTTTTTGGTTATTCGTTTTCCTTCAAATTCCATCATATAGTAGTAGACTCCTTGAGGAAGATTTAGATCATTAAGTTCTATTAAGTGCTTTCCTTCTGAGTAGAATTTGTTTTCATTAATTATTAGTTTTCCAAGATTATTAATAATAAAGAATCTTGTATTACCTCCATTTGGAAGATTGAATGTTATTTTTGTTGAGTTATTTAATGGATTCGGAACGTTTTGTTCTAATGTGAATTCATTAATTTCAACTTCTGGTTCCAATCCAATTACATCAGTAATTTTAATAATCATTGTTGTGTCGTTTGAACGATTTGCATCATATTGATAATCTATCCATGCAACAACGTTATAGCTCCTATCCATTTTCCTTGGTATTCTTTGAGTGAAGGTAAGGTAGTTAATAAGGTTAGGGTTTGGTTCGTTGTATGGCCAATCGAAGACTTGAGTAACTGGGTTTAGCCAATCCCCATCAACAACATATCCTGCATTAATTGTCATCGGACCTCCAATTGTTCCAATATTTCTTGCACGAAGTTGAACAAGTGACATTGTGTTTGAATTATGTTCAATATAAATTGTGTCACTTATTGCATCTCTTCTTCCAATGTATAGTGTGCAAGTTGTGTCATTTTCATTGTTGTTATCATCAACAATTTTAACATATCCACAAACTCCATAATATGGTGCATTTGCTCTTGGAAGTGTTCTTGTGAAATAGTGGTAACCAATGTTACCAGAGGTTAATGTGTTTCCTAATCGATAAGGTTCTTCAAATGCTGTTGTCCTGTCTCCATTATAGTAGTATCCAACAATAATATCCCTAATTCCAACCGAGCTATTGTTTTGGAAACTTAGTTGAACTCCAATAAAATCAGTGTTGTAGTCATCAATTGTAACAAATTTTGCTTCCAAATCTCTTGTTGAACTTGCACCAGTTACTCTTCTAAACAATGTATCATTATCATGGTAAAAGTCGCCCTCGAGTTCTGTCCAAACTCTAAGGTTAATGGAGCCGTAAGAAGAGCGATAGGTTGTGTTGAAATGATACATATATTCTTCGTTGTTGTAGAGTGGTGGGTTGAAACTGATTGTTTCAGTAACAAGATTTTGTCCGGTAACTTTGTAGGAAACAGGTAGAGATGTTATTGGTTCTATTCCTAAGTTTTTAATGTGAATTGAAACTGGAATATCATTATTTGCAACAACTACATCTGTTGGAGTTAATATTGCTTTTAGTGCAACATCTTTGCTTAAAGGTCCAATAACAACATATCTGCTAATTGAGTCATTATCGGAATAAAGGTCAGTTGGGTTGAGTCGGGTGAAGGCTGTTATTTTAAATGGATTTGGAAGATAATCAAAAACATATTGACCATTTATAAATGTATATTCGGTTGTGTCCCCTGGTAGTAATGGTGTTGTTAGGGTAACATCTTCGGTAACAGGAATAAACATATTTTCGGCAGTGTAGCAAGCAGTAAAGTTTGTTATGTTAGCCGAGCCATAGTTTCTTACCTTAATTTTAGGGTAATAGGTTGATCCAAAATTAGGAAGTTCTGTAGGAGTTATTTCAATTTTAACAACTCCAGCATCTTGAGGACGAAGAGCTCTTCTTATTTCAAAATTATCAATTGCAATTCCGTCATTAACTGATTGTCCTGCTCTAAACACAAATCTTATTTGGAAAGTGTTACCTAAGTCGGAACCGACGCTTTGTAGTGAATACATATGTCGTGTCCAGCCTGCTGAATTTGCAAATCTATTGGAGTCGTTGTTATACCAGTTAAATCCGTTTGGATCTCCCATTATTCCAAGTCGAGCCCATTCACCATTATATTTTTTGAATTCCACATGAACATAACTACCACTATTTAATGCTCTTCTCATCATAAACATCATAGTGTCAGGCTTAACAATACCAATATTGAAGATTGGAGAGTAAAGTATGCTTTCGTTGTTTTCTGGATGTTTACCCACAAGCTTAGTTTTCCAACAATTTGGAGCAGAATATGGTCCTTTTATTGTTGTGTTGCTTGAATCAGGTGTTCCAAATTCCCAACAATTAGTAGGAAGTTGAGGGTTAGCATTAAATGCATAGAAATCATCATATCCTTGTTCATCAAAATCGCAAGTATAAGGCATAATGAATGTTTTAGGAATATAGGAGTTTCTTCTAACTGTATCGTTTTGATGATAGGTGTCTCCAACTGCATCAACCCAAGCAATAAAATTAGATTGTCCTGTTGGAATTGTTTCATTTGCGCGTAGAATTAATTCAACCCTATCGGCAGGAGCAAGGGCTCCAGACCAGTTGTATATGTCAGGGGTTCCATTGAGTGACCAATTGATTGTTGCATTATTTAGAACAGTTGTTCCTGTGTTTCTTAAAACAACTCTGATATCATTGACTTGCTGAGTAAGGAACGTTTCAGGTTGGGTAAATTTAACTAATTCAGCATTAACTGGCCAAGTATTTCTAATTAATACCTTATAGTCTTCAACTTCTCCGAATAATGGTGATTCATTCCCTGCAAAAGGTAAAGCTCCTCTTCCTTGCCATAGTATAACCCTCATTCTTGCGTAACCGGAAATTGTGTTTGAAGGAACATTAATCCTTCCTTTGGCAATTGAGTTAGACCAAATAGAATCGTTAAATACCTCTTCAAGCGGTCCATCAAATAACCCATCTCTATTCCAATCAATAAATACTCTAACCCAACCTCCAATTTCTGTTTCTGAAACTAAGCTTGAAGGCTTTTCACATTTAATATAAATTGAGTCATAGATGCCTTTGAAAAGAACCACTGGATTAATAATGTTGGTATAGTCTGTGTATGTTACGCCAGAGTTGTTGGATGAATTATCCATATTTCCTAATTGAACTCTGGTAATATCTAATGAGGTTGCACTTCCTGCAACGCTTGGTGGATAAATGGTGTTTCCATTCTTTGGTTTAACAAGCCATATTGCTGAAGTGTCATTAAGTGCTGTTGCATCACTTGGAACATCAACCCAAGCTCTAACTCTAAAATTAGTTGTTCCAGTGAAGTCAGTTAAGGAATCAAATTTGTAGATTACCGAACCATTTGGTTGAACTGTCAATGGACATTGTTCAGTTACAGTTACTCTTAGGGAATCATGTGCCCCAACTCTTTGAACACTGTATGTTACATTAAAGTTTTGCATAGGCATTGTTCCATAATTTGAAATCTTAACCTTAATTGTGTCGGCGTTTGTCATATAAACCCATCCTTCTTGAGGAGGTTCAACAGGTCCTTGACCTTGTAGTCCAATACATGCTCCATCTATTGGGGAACGATCTCTCATTGTAACCTTAATTGGTGAGTAGTAGCTTGCACAAGGGTAAGATCCACTTAAATTAACTCTTAGATAGAAGGTTGAATCAACAAATAATTGTGTTGTTTTATATCTTGTTGAAGCATTATATTGGTTAGGAGAATAGAAAGGATCTCCGAGGGTTGAGTCTGCAAACCATTTAATTGGAAGGCTATTGATTTGACTCGCCCATGGTTCAGCCCATGTTCCGTAGTGTATTGAGGTGTCGTGAGCAATTGGAGAAGGAGGAGAAACTCTTGATGTTACGGTAATGAAAGCTGAAGTATCATTAATCTTTACGTTATCCTTATTGAAAGAACTAAATGTTCTAACTCTCCAAGTTGTGTCAACAAGTCCTCTTGGATAGAAGTTGGCCAAAGTGTTGAATGTATATACAATTTGTTGATTTTTTTGAAGTGAGTCATAAATACCGGTTCCATCATCAAATGGGAATCTAAGCAGTTCTCTTGCAACTAAATCAGGTCTAGTTGTAACTTCATAATTCAACCATATAGAATCGGCATTTGTGATTACTTTTTCTCCCAAATTTTTAATGGTCATTTGAACAGGAGTGTTGAATAGTTGACATCTTTCAGTTATTGGAAGAGTGTTAACAGCTTGGATGTTGTATGCAGGAATAGTCAAGAAGTTAATATCAATTGTGTCGTTTATTTCAATTGTGTCACCATAAAGGTCTGAATAAACACAAATGTGAAGAGAGTCAGTTATATTCCTAAAATGAAGAGGAGGGTAGATAGGGTCTGTGAATGTAAAGTTTGTTGATTCTAATGAATTTAGATGATAAACAAATGTTTCATTAACAGATTGAATTATATGAGTGGTGTCATGTTTATATTTTAGAACTGCAGTAACATTAACAGAGTCAAAACCATAAAGTCCAAAGTTTTTAAGAGTAAATTGAACATTTAAAGGTTCATTTTCAACATATTTAATTGTTCTGTCTGGAATAAGAATTGCAGTAGGTCCGCAGTCAACATTAGAGAATAAATATTCATAAGCTCCAATTGTTGGTCGTGGAGAGATTGGTCGGCTATTATTTAAAATATCATCAATAAAATCATCTAATGGTTCTCCACTTCTTGTTATCTCTGATGGATAGGTCAGTCTAAGGAGTGAATCACTGAAAAATGGATTACTTACTGATTTTGAAAGAGCATCTTGTGAGTTTGCCGTTTGAAGAAGAGCTAATGTTTGTTTTGGACCTGCCCAGAATATTGGAGTTAGTCCATTTGTTATATAGTTATTGTTGTTTGATGCATCAATTTGAGTTGCTGGATTGTTAACGTAGTAAGCATAACCTTTTCCTGAATTATCAAGATTATTGTTTAAAACCTTTATTCCTGAACAATTCATTCCAACAGACAATCCTCTTGAGGCTACACTATAATTACTTGCTCTTACCTTAACGCTATTATAGAATATGCTTGCATTATAAACAGTGTCTAAGTCAATTCCAATATAATTTATTGCTGAGTTTATGTAGGTTCCGCTCAGTGAAATTGCATTATTTGCAACAGCTAACGGACTAAATACAGTTGAGTATATTTTCTTTAAATTTAAACCAGTTCTAACCCTTGATCCTCCTTCAAGATAAATATCATTCTTAGCAATTTCAACAGAGCCATAAATATTCCTTAATGTAATAGCATTTGAAATATTATTATTTGCATATTGTCTAAATTTATTTCTGAAAATATACAGATTATTAACTCCATTAAGATTTGCTCCATCGAAGGCAAAATTGTTGAAGAATGAATTGGTAATTCTTATATTTGAAGTGTTGGAGTCTAAACCTGGATTTGAATATATGCTTGTTGCACCCCCTGAGAAGGTTACCAAATTGAATTTTATTAGATTATTTGTTCCAGTTATATTAACTAATTTAGCAACTTCTAATGCTGTATTTGAATATGGATTAGATTTTATGGTTAGGTTTTCAAATTCTACGTTAGAAGAGTTGTTTCCAATTTCAACAACAGAGGAGTAGGTGCTATCAAAGTTTTGAATAATCAGGTTTTCAAATTTAATATTTGTTGCACCATCTAATTTCAATGTATATTTATCTGGATTTGTTCCTGCACTATAGCTAATAACAACCATGTTTGTATCTGTGGAATTTCCTCTAAAGGTAATAGAGTTTCCATTTTCAGTTCCTTGAATAAAAGGTATTGAAATTTGTTCGTTATAGAAGCTGCCTTTATCATTAATGTCAAAGACAACATTACCACAAATACCTGAATTAACTAAAGCACTAACTGCATCATTTATGGTTGCGAAATCAGCTCCTTGCCCTCCAATACTAAAATATGAAACAGATGTATTATTTCCAATACATGCAGAAAATTCAAATGAAGTTGAATCGTTTGAACCAATTGAATCGCAAGCCAATGAAGTCCAAGCAGTAACTGTATTAATTCCGGAAATAAAATTGAAACTTCCAATGGTTGCAATTGTCATTGAACCAGGAGCTAAACTTCCAGTCCATACGTATTGAGGTTGAGGGATATCATTTACAGACCAGCTTATTGGAGTAGTGAAAAGGGTGTCTGAGCCATAATTTTTTAGTTCAACTTGAATTGGTGTTGGTATTCCTGACATAACGGTTGAGGATGCAGGATTGGTTATTTGAGTTAATCCTACTTCACATCCAGGAGGTGGAGCAACTTCAACAATAACAGGTGTTCTAACACTTGAACAACCAAATTTGTCAATATCAAATTTTGTATTAGGTCTTTGTGTTCTTATTCCTGCCGATGCAGCACCTGTCCAAGCACATGCATTTGTGGTTGCACTATTATAGAAGATTGTAGAATTAAAAGGAGTGATAGTGTAGTAAGTCCTTATGTTCTTACCTGTAGTACCACTTCTTGTATAACAAACTTCAATAACAAGATTTGATGTTCCGTCATAGTAGAACGGATCAGAAAATTGGAAGTTCTTCCAACCTAAGGTTGTGGCTGGTAATGATAAGTTAGTATCAGAATATACTTCAGTTAAACCATAGGTCCATGATGATAGCAATTCTTGATTAGTAGTTCCAATCTTTATACTATAGTCAAGTAGATTTGTTTGAGAGGCAACACTCTTTATGTTAAACATAATGCTATTTATATTTCCTTCACTCAATCCAAGAGCACTTAATTCAGATGCTTTATATAAATATTGTTCCTTTGAATATTTATTTGTTGCGTTTAGAGGAGAAGGGTAGGCAGCACTAAAGGCAGTAGAATTTCCCAATTGTATTGTGTCAAATCCAATTATCATTGCTCCAACATAGAATGTGTCAGCTTCATAGAGAATTGGAGTTGTGTAGGTTGTTCTGTCTAATTCATTTAGTGAATTTATGGAGTTATACCATATTAGTATGTCGTTTGGTCCTCCAGTGGCGCTTAAAGTAGTTGAGCTTGCATAAGGGATAGAATCTCCTAATGAGCTTGGTGAATATGGAGTTTTTAGTGAAAGAACTTGCATTGATGATGTGTCATTTAAATGAATAACATCAGAGCTAAGATTCGAAAATCCTACTAAATTAAATTGTATATTTGATGTGTTGGCAGCTAAATTTATTGTTTGTGAGAAAACATAAGTTATTGTGTCATTTGGCAAAACTGTAATGTTACATGTGTCGAAATATGTATTAATAAGGTTTGAGCCCTCATACACTTTTAATGCCAATGGGGTCGAAACACATGGTTGAACACCAGTATTAGTTATTTTAAATTCAACTTGCTCATCGGTTAATGTACAAACTTCTTGTCTATTAACTCCAACAAGTTTTATTTGAGCAACACCTGGGTCAACACTCGGAATTCCACTAACATTAACAACATAAGGAGACATAAAACCAAAACATCCATTATCGTAACTAACATTATGGGATGAATCAATTGTTCCTATTGTCATAATATCTGTTGCAGATGAAGGAATCCATCCGTTTGAATCGGTTGCATTATAAACATCTCTAATCAAACCAGCAACACCATTAATAGTTGATCTTCCTGGACCATTCCAAACGGAAGGAGGGATGTTATGATAAGCAGAATCGAAAATTGCTTTATTGGTTGTAAAGGCGTCAATAATTGTGTTGGTTGCAGTGTCTTTAAGGAAAAATCCTGCTCTTGAAAGAGCATTAAATGATCCAGATCCAATATTCAAATATACAGATGAATCAAGGGATGCATTTGCTGAAAGTTGAAGCACTAATGATTTGTTGGCAGGAAGTATATAGTTTCCAAAAATAGTTGATTTGGTTATGGCTTTTGAAAGGGTGTCATTCAGAGGTCTTGTACCAACAGTATATGCCAATTGAATACCTTTGAGATTTATAGCCCCATTTCCATAATTTGAAATCTCAATTAAATTATTCGCATTAAGATATGAAGGAAGGTTTGGAGTTAGTCCTTGGGCTGTTGCTTGTTTAGAATATTGAATTTCAGAAATCTTTAATGATGGTATTTCTTGTTTTCTTGAGAAATAGAAAGTAGTGTCATTAAATAGTCTTGAGGTTTGGAAAGAATGAGATTTAAGAGCAGGTGAAAGATCAGTATTTCTTAAAAACCAATATATTGAATCGTTTGAATTAACTGATAAAAGGATAGAATCACCATAGTTAATTGTTGCTGATTGAGCAGGTAGGGCAGGTAGTTGATGACGGGATTGTACATTGAAAACGATGGTGTCGTTAGTGCGAACTAAATCGGCTGCCAAAACTGCAAATGCAGTAACTTTAAACACTCTATCAGCAGTGGTTACTCCAAAGTTATATGGGTTTCTAAAAGTGTAAGTATATATTGTGTCAGGCTGAACAATTGAATGAATTGTGTCTTTTTGAGAAGCTGGAACTGGCAGATTATCTATCTTATACCAAAATTGTAAGTTATTTGCAAGAATTGGATTAGTACTAATGTTGGTGTAGGTAATGGTTATGTATTCGTTTAAAAGTCCGCAAGCAGAAATATGTAAATTTCCGTCTTGTCCAACAGTTTGAATTCCATCCTCAATTCTTGCAGTTTGAACAAAAATATTGCTTGGAGGAGGTGCAAATTCAGTGGCTCCAATACAAGGAACGGCTGGTCTGGAGTTGGAATTGTAGTCATCCGTAACTTCAGGTGATAGAGTTGTGCCCTTATAGCAAAGGAATGAATTGGAGGTATTTAAATTGTTCCAATCTGTAAATAATGGATCCTGAACATAACTCAATTGATCGCCCCCAACAGCAGTTTGCCAATTGTCAATAGTTGAACAGTTTGTTGTGTTATATTTCCATAGAATTGTGCTTGGAGTATTAACCATTGTATTAAATTTCCAATAAATATTATTACTAAAATCTAATGAAGACTGGGTTGTTGTTTTTGCATAAACTGCATAACCGTATCCATCAGAAATAACAATATTATTTTTAATTCTAATTGAAGACAAAATTTGAGAAGTGTCATTTGTTCCTAAATTAATACCATAGGAAACAAGGTTTGTTCCTAAGTCCCTTGCATATATATTATTATAAGCAACTAATACATTTGACCCTGAAATAACATAAACTCCATAAACATTTGCTGTTGATTGTCCTGAATTTTCATTATTAACACTAATCTTATTGTTTGCAATCACTGATGCAGTGCCTGAGGCCAATGCTCCACTAACAGCTATTGCACTAACATTATTTAAATTGAATAAGTTTTTGGTGATTTTAAAGAGCTTAGAAGATTGAATTAATATATTGTTGGTTAATGAAGCTGTTGATGTTCTGTTATTTAAAAATTTGTTTTTGGTAATAAGAATGTTTTGAGCATATTCAGCGAAAATTGCTTGTTGGAGATTGTTTAGGAAAGAGGAGTTGGTTATTGTTATTCCAGAATTCAAATTCACTGGAGAATTTCCTTTAATATAAACTTGTGCATCTGCATCTCCATCAAAAGTACAACTGTCAATTAAAATGTTATTTGCTGCACCAATATTTATGTGATAAGGAGGTCTGATACCATTCGGATTGGTTATAAACTTACAATTTTTGAATTCAAGATTTGAACTTGTATTTGATAATTGAATAATATTTCCTCCATCACAAATACTATTAACACAACTGTCTGCCGAAACAAACCCTATGTTTTCAAACTTATAGAACTTTGCACCAGCGAGGCTAACATGATGATTTGTAATCTTTGTTGGTTTAATGTATACAGGTTGATTGTTTGTTGCACTAACAAATTTAATATAATTTGTTGCTGATGCCCCAACAATATTTGTTGGAAATGATAATATATTGTTATAATATTGACCAGGAGGTAGGTTTAAAACTCTAAAAGTAACTGGAGCCGATATTCCACATCCTTGAAGCATTTTGAAAGCTTCTTCAAAACTTCTAAATGTTCTTTCAGCACTAACCCCACTAACATTTCCAATAGCATAAACCCCATTTAAAGGACCATTACATGAAACTATCTCAAAAAATGCAGTATCATTTTCTGGTTCCCAATCAATATGATTTATTATCGAATCTGTCCAAACCTTCATATGAATGTAGCCAGGAGAGAAAGTTACATTACTTGGAAATGGATAATTAACAGACCTATGCTGTCCCATGTTTGTGTCAGGCAAAAGGGTTCCTGTCCAGGTGCCTGCCAAGGTCGAATTAGGTGCATTGTTTATATTATATTTAACAATAACTCCTCTTAGGGTGTCAGCTCCATAATTATTAATCTTAACAGTAACGTTTGTTGGTGTGTTTGCAGTAACAATGGAGTTTGCTGGAGTCACAATTGAACTGTCAATTCCAGCATCAAAGGCAAGTTTACCCTGTTTAATAAAATGAAAATAGAAATTAGGTCTAAATCCAATTTGACCATCAGCAGCATTAAAATTAGAATTACAAGCTGCTTGGAAACCTGTTGTTTGATACATCTGACCAGAAACGGCAGAAGGATAACCTCCAGATGCACCAGGAGCAACAATACTCTCAACTTTGGTTGTTGCACCAACAGCACCATTAGCACCATTATCCCAACAAATTTTAATTAGAATATCACTTGTTCCATCCCAAAGAAATAAATCATTAAATCTTAAATATTGAGGTCCTGCGGAAGGTACAACAATATTGTTGCCTGGTCCTAAAACCTGTTGCATTGCTCCTGAATAGGGCTCTGTTGTAAGAAGGGTTGCTAATGTGTCGAAATTGGTAACATACATATTAAAACCATTCATGGTAAAACCTGTTGCAGCCTGAGTTAAATTATAACCTAAGCCCCTAAGTTTTCCAGCAGTCATTCCAGCAGCTCTAAGCTCTGAGGCTCGGTATCTGAATTGATAGTTGTTACGAGCGGCATTGGTTTTCATCATAATTTCTTGAGAAGAAAGCCCTGTGGTTTGAATAGGATTATATCCCGCATATTCCCTCACACTCCTAAACGTGTTCCATCTATCATAAACAAAAGGATAGGTCACCCTGTTATACTTGGCATCATTCAAAACAATTCTCCATTTAGTAATAGTGTCATATCCACAAAAAGGAATATAGCCAATATAGGTGTTGGAACTTGGATTTAATAACAAAGTACTTTTGCCAATTTGAGTGGATGAGCCTAACATATATTCCACAAAAATTGAGTCAGCCACAGCAGGAGGTGCAGATTGAAGAAATCCAACAGCCAGCTCAACCTTCACGTCAGCAGAATTTGGATAATTGTACATGCTTGGAGATTCAATTCGAGCATTCAATTGAGGCACACGAACAGTGAAACCAGCAGTGGAGGATTGATATAATCTAATATCATCAATAAACCAACCGGCAAAAGTGTTTGCAGGAGTTGTGGCTTGAAGAATAAATCTGATTTGGAAAGTGTTAGACTCTCCCAAAAGACTATTTAGATAAAATATTTCGTGTCTATAATAAGAGCTATTTAGTTGCGTTTCAGGAATATCGGTATTGCTACCAGGCCAATAATTTGTTCTCACAAAATTACCATTCCAGTTAACACTACCAACAATACCACCCCCATAAGTGTTGTCATAAGTTGGGGTAGAACCAGCCGTTGCAGCCAATGGTCTCCATGTAGTACCATCAGTTGAAACCTGAACCTGACCAGCTCCATCAGAATTTCTTAAAATTGGAATATGATCAAACTCCAACCTAACATTACAAAATGCGTTTCGAGTTAATATAGGAGAAACCAAAGTAACGGTTGAAGTTGCATGATTTCTTAATCTAACACTTTTTGTCCCTCTACCAACAACGTTTGTAATTTGCTGAACATTTGAAGAAGGAGTAGCAGTCCAACCAGAGGGAATGCCGTTTTCAAAATCCACAAAAGTCATGGTAGTTGGTTGAGCCAAAGCCGCAAATCCAAACATTAATAAACTAATACAAAGTAAACTTACTTTTTTCATAACGCTATTATTGTTATTTATATAATCAATCTTTCATTCTAATCCTAAGACTATCAAACAATTGAAATAAATTTGTTTCTATTTTCAACTAAAATTTTAACTCACAAATATACATATAATAATTAAAACTGCCAAAAAACAAACCTATTCGTTCAAAAATAATAACAACTAAAACATCTAAAAAGTAAACAAAAAGAAAAAAAATATTACATTTGCAAAGTAAAAATGTTCAATTTAAGAATAAAAGAATAAAAAATTAGCCATGAAAAAATTGTTTTTTTTGATATCCCTAAGCCTTGTGTTTGCACTAAATACCAATCTCTTAGCACAATCACCAGAAGAAAGTTGTCAAATAATTGAATCAGAAATAAAGGGAGAAATATACTCACAATTCTCAGTCAACTCAAATGGCTATTTAACTTATGTTTGGACAGATGCAAAATCAAATTCAGAAACCCTACTAACCATAGACCTTACCAAAATAACAATCAGCAAAGATGTTTCAGAAAGAGGATATAGAGTGTTTATTAATTGCATAGATAACATTGACTGCATAAACGAAAAAGGAACACTTGGGAACGACCAAACCTACTATGCCGACTTCTCCAAAACCTACCTTCCAGCAAAAGATGAAAGAGGAATGATAATCATCTACAACCAAATGATGTTTCTGTTAAAATTAGGAAACGCAAATAGGTAAATTAAAACCGTGCAAATCCGTGAACAAAATAAGGGCGAACACAAGTTTCGCCCCTACATTAATCATTAACCATTAATAATTAACCATTACTGAATAACCAACCCTTTTGGAACAGGATACTTAAATTCAAATCCAGAAGACTTCAATTTGTTTTTGAACCTGACGTTAGGGTAGAAATTAACCCTTAAGCGTTTAATGCTTTCAACATTAGCCTCATCCTCAGTTGCAACTGCCTTAGCCTTAAGGAATGGAGTGAAATTACCAAGCTGGTCCAATTGAACAGTGATGCCATTCATTGTTGCATCAGCAATAACAGTCTGCAAAGCAGCAAGAGCCGACAATACGTCGTTGTAAGCCAACGAGCTCATCTCTGCAATTCTGTCAGCCAACTGTTCTTGACCCATAACACCATTGCGGTTGATAACACAAATGTACTTATCCCCTGGGGTTAAGCCAACTGAAATTGCGCGTTTTACAATATTGTAATTAACCATAGTGAAGAGCGATTACCTTCAAATTACTATCGCGAGGTTTTTTGTTTCATAATTGTGGATTTTATCTATCTAAATCTCACTCTACAAAGATACAAAAATCATCTGAAATAAAGAAGTATAATCGACATAAAAACACATTATTTTTAGTTAAATAATCTTAAATTAAAAGACATAAAAATTATTTTTTCCTTAATAAATTTTTCCCATTAACCATTAATCACTAACCATTAACCATTAAATAGTAGTCCGCAATATCCAGTCCTTGCTCTCTGTCTTGTTCTGTGGCTTTGCTTTCTAACATATCCGAAACCTCAATTTTAGAGCCTATCTGCTGGTTTATCTCCTCTGCCTTTGACTTCCATTTCTCAAAACATTTGAGGTCGGGAAAAGCCGTTATTTTGTGTTTTCCGATAGGGTAGATTTTACTTTCCGATAGGTTATTTAATCCACCAGTTGCCAACCAATTAAAGCAAGGATGAAAGAGAGTCATAATAATTGCAGTCTTTTCACTCTCAACCAACATTATAGGCTTTTGAGGATATTTTATCAAAAGATGCAACCCAAACAAACATTGAGTAAGTTGCCAATCATTAGGTAATAGGTTTTTTCTTTTCAATTCCGAATGCACCCACGACACATTTTCATTTTTTATTCGTTTGCATGTTTGTGGGTCATATTGCATGATTTTGCCTGTTCTAATTCTCAACTGCTGATCTATCTGCCAAAACACAACCTTTTTATCTTTAGCACCTCCAACAAAATAATCCACCATAACCTGTTCAACCTCTTCGGAAGGGAAATTGTCAAATAGAAATTTTAGGAAATTGGAGGGCTTGGAAAGGGTTTTGATTAGATAATTTTTATCAATTTGATTGATTGGGATAATTTCTTTTGTTTTGTCCACGGAGTTTGTTTTGTCCACGGATTTGCACGGATTTTCACGGTTTTCGTTTAATCTATTTGTGTTGTTTTCAAAATGTTGTTTGGGAGAATAATGATAGCCACATTTAATTGCACGGTTGCAAATACCTACTTTTTCATCAATGTAAATATTTGTTTCTGTATCTATATATCTTGTAAAAGAACGTTTCC
>JAQUTD010000017.1 GCA_028709955.1 Bacteroidales bacterium
AATCAATCTTCACAATGCAGTGTTACATTTCTATTAAGAGCCCTCGACTTTGCAAACAATTGTGCAATTGAATACCGCAATTCATCAAATAGAAGACTTTGTGTTGAGCTGGCTCTACTTAAAATAGCCAACATCATGAAAAAGCTTCAACCTAATACACTGCCTCCCAGGCAAGTTATAGTTGAACAACCAAAGGAAATAATAAATGATGAACTTAAAGAAATCTCAAATAAAGATGATATAATTGAGATTGAATCTAAACAACCTGTTGAAAAAGAAGAACAAAAAAAGTTGAAAGGTATAATTATACCAAAAACAAGTTCATTTTCAATAAATGTTGATATTGAAAAAACAATTAAGAAAGATCAAGAAGAAAGAAATAAATTAAACCCTCCTTCCATTGCTTTGGATTGGGATTTGTTTAAAACAAAGCTCAATGAATATGCAGATGCAATTAAGGATTCGATGCCAAATCTATTCTTTATTCTCACATGCAGCGAAATAAGCAATAATAACGACAATACAGTTACAATAACTTTTCTGAATTCAATGCAGGAAAAAGAATTTGAAGCTTCAAAACACGAGATTGTGAGAATAATTAGAAAGGCAACCCAATGTGATAGTTTCCTTTTCAAAACTAAGCTTTATCAAGAAGAAATTAAAGAAAAACTCTATCGTCCGTTAGATAAATTTAATTTTTTAGCACAAAAAGAGCCTTCACTTCTAAAACTTAGAAATGAATTTGATTTTGATATTGATTATTAATCTTACAACATCTAATAAATTATGGGAGAAGCATTAATATTTTTAGGCATTTTAATTTTCTTAGCACATCTGTTCTCAATGATTTTCTCAAGAAAGAAAATCCCAGACGTATTATTACTAATGATTATAGGAATAATTATTGGACCACTACTTGGACTAATTTCCCCAACATTTATGGGACAGGCAGGAAGTATCTTCACAACAATTGTTTTGGTTGTAATACTCTTTGACGCTGGAACAGATATCAGTATTCACGACCTAAAAAACGCTTGGAAACCAACAATCACCCTCTCAATTTCCTCACTTATTGGCTCCATAATTTTAGTAACAATTGTAAGTTATGCCTTAGGACTATCATTAATTAGCAGCATAATTGTTGGAGTTATTCTATCAGGAACATCTTCAGCCGTTGTAATTCCACTTACTCAACATCTAAAATTATCAAAAGATTCAAAAACCGCATTAGTTCTTGAAAGTGCAATAACAGATATTATTTGCTTCGTTTTAACACTGGCACTTTTAGAATCAGCCATAGCAGGCAAAGGAGTTGATTTTGGTTCAATTGCCGGAGGAGTAATTTCTTCTTTTGTGATGGCAATAATTATTGGATTTGTAAGTGCAATTGTTTGGTCAAGCCTACTCCATAAAATCAGAACATTTAAAAACTCAATGTTTTTAACTCCAGCCTTCGTATTTGTTATATATGGAATATCAGAATCACTTGGATTTAGTGGAGCCATTTCAGCCTTGGCGGTTGGAATTACAATCACAAATATGGAATTTTTCAATTTTAAATTCATAGAAAAGTACCAAAAAGGCAAACACCTAACACAAACAGAAAACGAAAGAGCATTTATTAGTGAGATTGTGTTTATATTGAAAACATTTTTCTTTGTATATATAGGAATATCTATCCCATTTAACAATATAATTGCATTAATTGGAGGACTGGTAGCAACCCTGATATTATTGGGAATGAGAATATTTGTTGCAAAATACTTTTCCCCAAAATCTTCAAATGGATATGACAAAAGCATAATAGCATTAATGATTCCAAAAGGACTTGCCGCAGCCGTTTTAGCATCAATGCCAGAACAAATGGGATTGGCTGAGGGAGGAATGATTAAAAGCGTCGTTTATGCAGCAGTACTATTCTCAATTCTGCTTTGTTCAGTTCTAATATTTGTAATCGGACGCTATCCAAAAGCAAATGTTCTATTAAGAATTTTCTTTAACACCAAAAAGAAAAGCAATACCTCTGCCCTATCAAACGAGAAAGCAACATTTGAATTAAAAGAAATAGAAAATAAAGAAGAGTAATAAAACTAACCAAACGAAGATTCTATAAATTTAAACGAAGATTCTATAAATTTTAAAGAAGAAATGTTGGAGTATTATCTTCGTTTTAGTGAACACGAAATGGCATTTCGTGGTTATGAAATGCCATTTCGTAATTGCGAAATGCCATTTCAAATTGATGAGATGGCATTTCGTTATCATAAAAAAGAAGTTTTCTGCTCAGTAATTCTTCGTTTAAATTCAAAAAGTCTTCGTTTAAATTTATAGAATCTTCGTTTGGTGTCAGAAAAAGACTGTTTTGGATTAGTTTTTGTCTTTCTTTTTAAAAATTGAGGTTATTTTCTTCCAAATGGATTTCTTTTCTGTTTTTGGCTGATCATTAATTTCTGCAATGGGAGCTTGTTTTGTAACCTCTTGAGTTATTTCTTCAATAGTATCATTTTCCTCTATGGTTTCTTGTGGTTTTTCAATCACTACATTTTCTTGCAAATATTCTTTTTCTATTTCAAAGAAGTTTGGGCGGGATTCGGGTTTTAGAATGTTTAGGGTTTTTAGGATTGTGGCTACCTCTGCCCTGTCTTCTGGGGTGTCGGCAGAATAATATTCAATTATATATGTATAGCCATTGTCTATTATTCCATAAAAGCCTCCTCTATAATAGTCTCTAAGTGGACTGTTTGTATATTCAACAAATTTCCCTTTATATTTATTTAAGTTTTGAGTTTTAACCTTTTCTATAATCATATACTCATAGCCAGGTTTTAAACTTTTTTCAGAAGATGCATTAATAATTGCTGATTCTTCATTAAGAGCTTTCTTAATGCAATGTATTTTTACTTGATTATTATTTTTTTCATTAAATAGACGTATTGTGAAATCTAACATCTTCTTTTCAGTTTTCTGAATCAACCAATGTTCCGGCATCTTTATACTAATATTCTCAACTTCAACTTTCAATTTCTTGCCTTGGGCAAATAGAATATTTGTTGTAATACAAATTGTAATAATTAATAGTGTGCAAAAAAATCTTTTCATATTAGCCTATATGTTTAATTTAAGTTATTTGTGCAAATATACTATAAATAATTTGTTTGAAAGAAAAAATTAGTATTTTTGCATTCTTAATATTCAAAAATATTGAATTTTAAGTGTATTTACATTAGCCATTCCGAATTCTATTTTTTAATAGAAGGGATTCTAACAAATTAATAATATGGACAACCAAAATCAAAACACTGTTAACCCAGTTGAAGAAAACGTAGTTAATTCTACAGAACAAGAAACAAAGGATGTTGTTGAAAATGCAACAGAAGTTACAAAAGAGGCTGAAGTTGAGGCTTCTCGTAAGAGTTATTCTGAAGAAATTCTTTCAGTTGAACATGATGAGGAATCGGAAGATGAAACTCATGAGTCGGTTGAAGAACTTACCGTTCATTATTCCAAAATGACTCGTCAAGAGTTGATGGAAGAAATTAAAACATTGGCGAATTCTGAAAACATTCAGCAAATGAAATTACGTTCAAGTTTGATTCGTAATTCTTTCAAGTTATTAACTGCTGAGGCTATTAATTTGGCTAAAGAAAAGTTTTTGGCTGATGGGGGTGTTGAAGAAGATTTTAAGTTTGAAGATGATGTAATCGGTGTTGAATTCAACAAGTATTATTCATTATATAGAGAAAAAAGACAACAATATTTGGAGCAACAAGAAAAAATCAAACAAGAAAATGTTGCAAAGAAAAATGCCATCTTGGAAGAGTTACGCAACTTGCTAAACGCTGAAGAAAGTCTTAAAGAAATTTATGATAAGTTTAATTTAATTCAAGATAGGTGGAAAGAAGTTGGTCAAATCCCAAGATCTGAAGTTAATGGACTTTGGCAAAACTATCATTTCCTAATCGAAAAATTCTACGACAAGGTTAAGATTAATCGTGAGTTAAGAGATTTAGACCTTAAAAAGAATCTTGATGCAAAAATTGAATTATGCGAAAGAGTTGAAGGATTGATTTTGGAGCCATCAATTAATAAATCTTTTAAAGCTCTTCAAGAAATTCATCAACAATGGAAAGAAATCGGGAATGTTCCGATGGATAAGAATGAAGAAATATGGGAAAGATTTAAAACTGCATCTGACAAAATAAATAAACTTCGTCAAGATTATTATGAATCACTAAAGGACGAACTTGAGAACAACTTATTAGCTAAGATTGCTATTTGCGAAAAAGCAGAAGAGGTATGTAAGAGAAGTCATCAATCATCAAAAGAATGGAATGATTCTACAAATGAAATGAATGATATGCTTAAGCTATGGAAAACTATAGGTTCGGTTCCTCAAAAAGATAATGAAGCAATATGGACACGTTTTAAAACGAATTTAGATAATTTCTTTACTGCTAAGAAAGAGATTTTTAATGAATTAAAAGCAGATCAAGATAATAACTACAATAAAAAAGTAGAACTATGTGTTAAAGCAGAAGCCATTTCAGAAAGAATGGATTGGAAAAATGCAACACAAGAACTTCTTCAACTTCAAAAAGATTGGAAAGAAATTGGTTATGTACCTAAAAAATTATCTGATAAATTATGGGCACGTTTTCGCTCTGCATGCGATAAATTCTTTGAAAACAAATCTACTTTCTATGTTGCAAATCGTGCAAAAGAAACTGAAAATCTTGCAAAGAAAGAAGAATTGATTATAAAAGTTAAGGAGTTTCAGTTTGGTGATAATAAGGAAGAAAACCTCAATGCTATAAAAGACTTCCAACGACAGTGGTCAGAAATTGAATATGTTCCATTATCAGAAAAAGAACGTCTTCAAAAAGAATTTAGAAGTGCAATCAATGCTCATTTTGAAAAACTTCAAATTGATGTTCGAGAATTCCAACTTAATACCTACAAAGACAGAATTTCACATTCAAATGATGATAGAACAATCTCCAAGGAAAGAAGATTTATTCAAGAAAAGATACAAAAACTAAAGGAAGACCTTCATTTATGGGAAAATAATCTTGGGTTTTTAGCTCATTCAAAACAAGCAGAACTTTTAAAAAGCGAATTTGAAAAGAAAATGGAAAATGCAAGAAAAGAAATTGCTTTAAATGAGGCTAAATTAAAAATGATAGATAATTCAAATAACACTGAAACAAAATAAATAAGAATCTGCATTGTAAATTAAATAAATATTTATACCTTTGCAGACTGAAAATTTATATTAATAATTACATCCGTTTAAATCAATGGATAAACGGCAAAAAAAATATATATGAAAAAGAATATTCATCCAACAAATTATCGTCTTTGTGCATTCAAAGACATGTCAAACGACGAAGTATTTATCACAAAAACTTGTGCCGACACTAGGGACGAAATTGAAATTGACGGTATTAAATATCCATTAATCAAAATGGAAATTTCTAACACCTCTCACCCTTTCTTCACTGGTAAGGTTAAATTAGTTGATACAGCAGGTCGTGTTGATAAGTTTATGAACAAATACAAAAACCGTAAAGAAGTAAAATAACATATTAATTATATGTATTTTAAAAGAGTTCTGTCATGATTGATAGAACTCTTTTGTTTTAATTCAAATTTTATTTAACTAAGTGTTATGTTTATATGAAACAAAATACATATATTTGCGTTGTAATATTAAAACAATCAAACACATTTTCATTATGAGTTACATTCTATTTGATGACGTTTCTAGAAAATCATTGAAACCATTAACTTACATACGTCCAATTTGCGATATTCGCATTGGGATACTTACAATTAGAGAAAAATGGGAAAAATATTTAGGAGAAAAAACTTCTACTTTAACTGAAGAGTATCTTTCTTCTAAATTTCCGATTGAATTTGCTGATTCTATGACTCTAATTAATGGGTCTGTATGCCCAACTCCAAAATTGGTTGAAGCAATTAAAAATCTTTCCTTAAATCAAGTTTTGGTTTGCAATGAAAATATTATTGCAATGAATAAGACTAGAGAAGATTTTCTATCTGAGGGTGAAGATATTCAGAAAATTGAAATAGATCAAGACTTTATTAAATTGAATAATCTATGGGATATATTTGTTCTTAATGGAAAAGCAATTAAAGAAGATTTTGAATTAATCACTAAGGGACGTAATTCTCAAAAAATTAGTTCTACCAATAACATTATCGGTCAAGAAAATATCTTTATTGAAGAAGGAGCTTACGTTGAATGCGCTAGCTTAAATGCAAAGAATGGTCCAATATATATTGGAAAAGATGCCGAAATTATGGAAGGTGTTGTTGTTAGAGGCCCTTTTGCAATGTGTGAACATTCAGTTTTAAAACTTAATGCAAAAATATATGGACCTACTACATTAGGACCCTATTCAAAAGTTGGTGGTGAATTAGACAATGTTGTCATATTTGGATATTCAAATAAAGCTCATGATGGATTTATCGGAAATTCTGTCATAGGTGAATGGTGTAATATTGGTGCTGACACAAATGCCTCAAACCTTAAAAATACTTATGATGAGGTAAGAATTTGGGATATAGAGAAACATACTTTTGTAAATTCTGGTCAAACTTTTTTTGGTACAATTTTTGGAGACCATTCAAAGTGTGGAATAAATGTAATGTTTAATACAGGAACTGTTATAGGAATTAGTTCTAATATCTATGGTGCAGGTTACCAACGTAATTTTATTCCTTCCTTTGCATGGGGAGGTACTAACGTAGGGTTGAAACTTTACGAACTTGACAAAGCAATTGAAGTAAATGAAAGAATGATGCAGAGAAGGGGATTGGTAATGAGCGATGATGACAAAAATATATTACGCCACATATTTAATCAAACTTTAAAAAACAAGAAGCTGAGATAAATTATGTATGACGAAAAAATGATTGAATTCTCTAAATTGATTGCAGGGGAGCCTGAATTCATTCCATTATTAACTGAAGATGACACATTAGATTTTGGAGTAAAAGAATTACCCTCAGAGTTACCAATATTACCATTAAGAGGAAATGTATTTTTCCCAAGTGTTGTTATGCCAATTACTGCAGGGAGAGAAAAATCAATAAACCTTATTAAAGAGGCTTATAAGAAAAAATTGTTAATCGGAGTTGTTGCTCAAAAAAATGATGTTGATGATCCAGATTATAATGATTTATATAAAATAGGAACTATTGCTCGAATTGTTAGGACATTAAATATGCCTGACGGAACAACAATGGTTATAATTCAAGGACTGGACAGATTCCGATTGGATGGAATTTCAAAAACGGAACCTTTTTGGCGAGGAAATGCTAGTCTATACAACGATGAAGTAAAAAACATTCCAAAAAATGCAAATGCACTGGTTTCATCTATGAAGGATGTTTATTTAAAACTAATCAAACTTACTCCTAATCTTCCAACTGACCTTACTTTTGCAATTCAAAATATTGATAATCCCTATTTCTTGCTAAACTATATTTCTGCACACATTGACGTTTCTCTTGAAGATAAACAAAAATTATTGGAAATAAATGATTTTACAAGAAGAGCAACAAAAGTTCTTTCTATCTTGAGTAAGAATGTGCAAATGCAGGAAGTTAAGCTTCAGATTCAGAAAAAAGTATCTACTGATCTTGATAAACAACAAAGAGATTATTTTTTAACTCAACAACTAAAAACAATTCAAGAAGAACTCGGAGGTAGCCCAACTGAACAAGCAGTAAATGAACTTTCTGAAAAAGCTAAATCAAAACATTGGAATAAGGAAACTCATAACGCATTCATTAAAGAACTTGCAAAATTAGAAAGGATGCATAGCAGTTCCCCTGATTATTCTGTTCAATTGAATTACTTAAATTTTATGATTGAGCTTCCTTGGTATGAGTATACTGAAGATAATTTTGATTTAAATAAAGCAAAAAAGATTTTAGATTCAGATCATTATGGCTTAGAAAAGGTTAAGGAAAGAATTATTGAATATCTTGCAGTAATAAAACTTAAAGGAGACATGAAGTCCCCTATTTTATGTTTGGTTGGACCCCCTGGAGTTGGAAAGACTTCGTTAGGAAAATCTGTTGCTAAAGCTATTGGACGAAATTATATTAGAATGGCATTGGGAGGCTTAAATGACGAAAGTGAAATAAGAGGCCATAGAAAAACATATATAGGAGCAATGCCAGGCAGAATATTAAAATCAATTAATAAATCAAAAACTTCTAACCCTGTTTTTGTTTTAGATGAGATTGATAAAGTTGCAGGAATGACTGTAAATGGAGACCCATCAGCTGCTATGTTAGAGGTTTTGGATCCTGAACAAAATACTGCATTCCACGATAATTATTTAGACTTAGATTACGATCTTTCAAGAGTAATGTTTCTTGCAACTGCCAACTCTCTTAATACTATCCAGCCTGCATTAATTGACAGAATGGAAGTAATAAATATTCCTGGATATATTTTTGAAGAAAAATTGGAAATTGCAAAACGACATCTAATCCCTAAACAATTAAAGGATCATGGAATGAAAAAAACTCAAATTTTTATTTCAGATGAAGTAATTGCAAAAGTTATTAACGAATACACTCGTGAATCAGGAGTTAGACAATTAGAAAAACATATAGCAAAAATCGTTAGATTTCGGGCTGTTCAATTAGCAAAAGAAGAAAAATACTCTAAAACAATTAAGACCTCTGAACTAAATAAAATTTTAGGTCTTCCGACATCCGAACATGATATGCATCTTGAAGAAGATACTGTTGGAGTTGTTACTGGTTTAGCATGGACTCAAGTTGGAGGAGAAATCCTTTTTATTGAAGCAAGTATTAGTAAGGGGAAGGGATTATTAACTCTTACCGGGAATCTTGGAGATGTGATGAAAGAATCTGCAACTTTAGCTTATGAATATTTAAAGGCTCACTCTGAAGAACTAAACATTAATCCTAAGGTTTTCGAAGAAGTAAATCTACATATCCATATTCCTGAAGGAGCAACACCTAAAGATGGACCTTCTGCTGGAGTAACAATGTTCACTGCTATGGTGAGTATTTTTTCTAACAAGAAAGTGAAAGCGAATTTTGCTATGACAGGGGAAATTACTTTAAGAGGAAAAGTCTTACCAGTTGGAGGAATTAAAGAGAAAATATTAGCAGCAAAACGCTCTAATATTACTGACATTATTCTCTCCGAACAAAATAGAAAAGATATAGAAGATATTTCCCGTGAGTATTTAGAAGGAATAACATTCCATTACGTTAAAAATATGATTGATATTCCTCAAAAAGTTTTTGTTGAAAATAAGGACGAGTAATTATAACCTTAAAAAAAATAATATTTAATTGTTGTTCTTCATAATCAGAATTTAAGTTGTAATGTATTTTATGTGGGAATCACAGTAAACAAAATTAAAGAATGAGACCAGAAATAATACGCAATGATTTCCCTATTCTTTCGGAAATGATTAACAATAAGCCATTGGTTTACTTAGATAATGCTGCTACCACTCAAAAACCTATCCAAGTTATTCAGGCAATGAATAATTATTATATGCATTTGAATGCAAATGTGCACAGAGGCGTACATACTCTAAGCCAAAACGCAACAAATGAATTTGAATTGGCGAGAAAACTTGTTCAAGACTTTATTTATGCAAAAGAACAGGAAGAAATCATATTCACAAGAGGTACGACTGAAAGCATTAACTTGGTTGCATCATCATTTTGTGATAAATTTTTAACCAAAGACGACGAAATAATTATCTCTGAGCTCGAACACCACTCCAATATTGTGCCATGGCAATTGGCACAAGAGAAAATCCAATTTAAAATAAGAGTGATTCCAATTACTCAAAGCGGAGAATTAGATATTGAAACCTTCAAAACCCTGTTAAATAATAAGACAAAATTAGTTGCAGTTGCTCATATTTCAAACGCTTTGGGCACAATAAATCCTATTAAAGAGATAATAGAACTCTCTCATCATAAGGGAGCTGCAGTTTTGATTGATGGGGCACAGGGAGTTCCTCATATGAAGATAAATGTTCAGGATTTAGATTGCGATTTCTATGCATTTTCAGGTCATAAAATGTACGCTCCTATGGGAGTCGGCGTGCTTTTTGGTAAAAGGAAATATTTAGATCAGATGCCACCTTATCATGGTGGAGGAGAAATGATCAAAGAAGTATCATTTGAAGGGACTACTTTTAATGAAATCCCTTTTAAATTTGAAGCAGGAACTCCTTCTGTTTCCGATGTGATTGGACTAAAATCAGCCATAGAATACATCAATAATATTGGGTTTGATTTGATTCAAAAGCACGAAGACTTTCTAATGCATTACACAACGGAGAAATTAATGGAAATAAATGGATTGAAAATTTATGGAACTTCAAAAAATAAAGCCGGCTCAATCTCATTTAACATCAACAATATACACCCTTTTGACATAGGAACACTGCTTGATCAACTCGGAATTGCAATAAGAACAGGACATCATTGCGCGCAACCCGTTATGAAACACTACAATATTGTTGGAACAGCCAGAGTTTCATTCGCCATTTACAACACAATTGAAGAAATAGACTTCTTTATAGAATCAGTAAAACGAGCAAAATTAATGTTGAGTTAGGCATTTTTTAGTTTAAAATCCAATATATGAGTCTTAATTCTCTTTTCTACATATAATATATGTTGAAAGTCCTGGCAGTTTTATTCCAATTTTTGCAAGAATTTTTGATATCTTATAGTCAAAAATAAGTATATTTTTGTAGAATTTGGTCATAAATCCTCCCCCACTCCAATTTCCTATACCCTCAACATCTTCTTTTTGAGTTGGTTTTTCAATCATTTTCTGAACAATTCGAGGAAAAAGAAGTGAGAAAAAGAAATATCCAGATTTAATTTCTTTAAGTCCTGCCTCCTTAATATGATTTTTCAACATGGTTTTAGAGTATCTTCGATAGTGACCAAGCCATTTATCGTGGTTACAAAACAAATTATTGAAGGCAGGAACGCTAATAAAAAACAAGGTTTGCTCATTAACGTATGGCAATTGCTTGAGTTGATGTAAGAATTCGATGTCTTTTTCTATGTGTTCGATAACATCCAACAAAAAAATCAGACTTGCACTATCGTTTTCGATTGAAATTTCATTCAAATCCTTATAATATTGAATTGGAGTTTGAGGATATTCAGCCTTCAAATTCTCAATAATTTCATCAGAAAAAGCTGTATCTACCGCCAAGGGGACAAAATTTGGATATAATTTGCAAAACTGAGAAAGAAAATATACATCTCCACAACCAATATCTAAAACAATTTTCTTATCATTTTGATGATTAATCAGATTTTTTAATTTGTCTTTTACAACTCCAAATCTTGCCATTTCCCAAGGGTGATGTCTTTTTTGGTTGTCCTTTGTCTTAATATTTAATTCCTTTATATCCATTTCCTATTATGTTTTACAGGTTTTTCTATCTCTATTTTTTTATTTTACTACTTAATTTTCAAATTATTAATGTCAATTTTTCAGGTTTTATATTCCATTTTATCAATTTAACCAATATTTTCTTAAAAACCACTCAGCTGAAAAGAGGAATATTATCATAAATAAATACCAAAATTCATCAATAAATCTTGAATTTGTTATGGTTTGATAAGCTATTGGCTTAATATTTTTTTGTTTTGAAATCAATTCTCTAAGTTTTTGAGTTTCATTTGGATAAAGCATGACTCCATTTGTTTGTTCTGAAATATTGAAAAGCAGGTTATGGTCTGCCACAAGATTGATTTGTTCAAGGTTTTTGGAAGAAACATAAAACTCTCCTTCTTCTTTATATGCTTTACTCCCTAAGTTTGTGGTGGCAATATATCTATATTTTCCAGCAGGATAAGCTCCCAGATTTATATGATAGGCATTTTCGGTGCGAGAAAAAGCAAATGGATATTGAATATTCTGAGAATTTGTAATAATTAGCTTAACTTCCGGCTCATTTACCAACTCATAGCTCTGATTATATAGCTCTGCTGAGAGAATTATCTGCTGATTTTCCGCGAACACTTGATCAGAGATCACTCTAAAAGGCTTACGGTCTATGTTTGAAGCAAGATATTGCACTGTCTTCTGAATAATTTCATCGGTTTGCTGATGTGACTGGTTAATATGGAAGTTTTGAAGTCTCCAAAGAAAGAAACCCTCCCCAATTATAAACCCATTTCTCACCATATTATCGGTTGTGAATGCAATTTGAGGGTTTTCGGTTGGAATTGTGCCAAATTTTTGATAGAAAAGACTTTGAGAAGAAGGTGAAATTTCATATTTTCCAAATGGAGATTGTAGAGGTGGGAGTTGCGAAAGAATAGTTTTGGCCTGCTCTGTGAGCGTAAAGAGGGTGAAATTATTGTTTAAAGAAGCTAATGTTTGGTTTAATGTTGTCTTATCTGTTGTTATTCTAAGTCCTAAATTGAGGGAATTTAATATTGAAAGATTGGTTTGGGAGCCGATAACAAAAAGCAGGGGTGTTTTTTGTTGAATAAACTTCTCTATCTGTTTCTTTTGAAGTATGTTTAAGGAAGGAATCTGATGCAATATTACTAAATCATAATCCTTAATTGTTGATGGTAAATCTCCAAAAAGATAGGTTTCTACCTCATAGTTCTGATTCTCCTTGATAGATTGTTTGATTGCTGAAATGTCAGGATGAGGAGAATTGGCAAGAATTAGAACTTTTTGTCTCGAATCTAAAACTTCCACAAATATATCTCTTGAATTATTGGCTGTAGTTTGCTCGTTTTGAATTGGTTTTACTTCAATTCTGTATTTTGATAGACCCACTTTGTCGGCTAAAAGAGTGGTCTGGAATTTTTTTGAGAAGTTTTCATTGTCAATTCTAAAGCTTTGTTCAAATAATATTTTGCCATCCTTTATAATTTTCACAATAGATTGACTCCCATTTGCTTTCTTTGCTTGCACGATTATCTCAACAGGGAATTGATTTTTCAAAAAAGCCAATCGATTATGCCTGATTTCTGATATAGAAACATCGGTTTTGACTGTGGTATCACCCATTGCCAGTGTGAAAATCGGAACATTCAGCTCTGAAACCAGATTAAGCGGATCTTTTCCCTTGTTGATTATGCCGTCGGAGGCTAAAATTACCCCACAGAGATTGAGATTTGAGTATTTATCTTCAATTTTTGAAATCAAATTTGAAATATCTGTTGAGGTTTTATCAAACTTGATTGATTTAATTTCTTGATTACTAATTTCCTTAACTTCATCTGCAAATAGAATTCTTTGAATATCGTAGTCCTTTTCCAAGTCTTTTGAGAGTTTATCTAAGCTTTCTAAATAGTCAGTTTGGTAGTAATTCTTATACTTTGACATCAAAATTGAGGAAGAATTATCTTGACATATAACAATTAACGGACGCTTTATAATGGTTTTTTTCTGCTTCTGAGTGGGTGAAAGAATAAGAAAAAGACTGAGAAACAAAGCTAAAAAACGTATTATGGAAAGAATGATGATTTTCTTTTTTGAGAAACACTTTCTTTTTGGGAAAAAATAAAGTATAAAACTCCCCAAAATTGCTATAATAACAATCGGAATTATCCACCATAATGAGTATTCTATAAACATATTGTTTGAAATTTCATTGGTTTTTAGATAATATTACGTTCTTTTTTGATGGTTTCATAAGCATTATTGATGGCTTGAAACTTCTCTTTTGCAGCTTTTTTTGCCTCATTTCCAAGAGACTCAACCTTATCTGGATGATATTTTATTGCCATTTTTCTGTAAGCACGTTTGATTTGCTCATCTGAGGCTGTTTTTTCTACCTGAAGTATGGTGTAGGAAGAGTCATTTGAAACAGAATACATTGCTTCAATAGTCTTATAATCAGCTTCATTTATCATAAGAAGTCGAGCAATATAATGAATTTGTCTATTTTCCGCTTCTGAAATTGCTTTGTCGGAGGCCGCAAGTGAGAAAAGATAATGAAGAAGTTGAACTCTTGAAGCATAATTCATTGAAAATCTGATAGAATTACAAGCACTTTCAACATTAACATCTGTTTTTAGAAGTTCTTTTAGAATTTCTAACCGTGAATTTGCATGCTCAACACCAAAATTACGAGCAAAAAAAGTCTTAACATACTCAAGTTCGCTCCTCATAACCACACCATCCTGACGCATTATCGAAGAAGCCAGAACCAAAAGACTCATAGAAAAATCCGCCTGTTTGTTTGGAACACCCTCATATTCTTTGGTTACCAATCTCTCCAAAAGACTTCCTGCCGCATAACCAGCCAATCCTCCCCATATTCCTCCACCAAAAAGGAAACCTAATGCTCCAATTATCCATTTAATAAAACTCATATATAGTAAAATTTTAAACCTTGCAAAGATAGTTAATTTTAATAAATTGTTTTGAAATCAAAACATATAATCTTACTTTTGCAGGTTCAAAATATAAATATTATGGAAATTCTTATAGCTTATCTTCTTTTATTTTTCGCATCCTTAGCATCTGGTGCAAGTGTTTTAGCATTAAAAAACCATGAGTCCAAATCTCTAAAACTAATAAGCGTATTTGGAGGTGCATTTTTGCTTGCAGTGTGCTTTATAGACCTTATTCCTGCAATGTTTGAACATGAAAGCCACTCCCACGACCACCATTTATCACATAGTTTTCTGCCACTTGGAGCAACAATACTTATAGGATTCCTTCTCCAACTCTTCTTAGAACAACTCTCAAAAGGAGCAGAACATGGTCATATTCACTCCAACTCAAACCAAAAAAGCAAGATATCAGCCATAATGCTCCTCATTGGAGTTAGCATACATGGCTTTTTAGAAGGATTTCCTATCGTAAATCAAGGTGAAATTAATGCACCTATGATAACAGGAATAATCATACACAATATCCCATTAAGCATAATTATAGTTACCGTCTTGATTCAGAGCGGCTACAACAAAATAAAGTCCATGCTTTTGCTCTCAATCTTCTCCTCAATGGCAATTATAGGGTCTGTTCTAAACCAAAACCTGTCAATTTTGGAGCCTTTTCAAAACATAATACTTGGAATTGTTGTCGGCATACTTCTACATGTCTCCACAACAACCCTTTTCGACACCGCCGAAAGCCACAAATATAATCAAAAACGCTTTCTAATTGTTGTTTTAGCCTTTCTAATTGTGATACTATTACCATCACATATACACTAAAACCCAACAAAAATATATAAAAAAATGAGCAGATACTCACGTATGTGCTCATTCAAATTCACAATTTAAAAAAACTCGCATAAGTTACGAATCATTTATTATGCAAAATAAAGCATAATAAAATCAATATCCAAATATTACCACTAAAAAAAACAATATATTTTATAAAAAAAAATGAGCAGATACTCACGCATGTGCTCACTCAAATAAAAATCAACTATTAACATATCAATTCATACGAAAAGATAGCTTTTGCAAAGTACGTTATAAAAAATTCAAAAAGCAAATAAAATGATAAAAAAAGACAAAGAAAAATAAAAAGGATTAAAGAAGAAGAATGAGTATGTAAAAAATCAAGTTTAGTTGAATTTAACCTCAAGATATTTCAAAATAAGTTAAGGAAAAATTCTTTTTTATTAAGGAAAAAAATTTTTTTATTAAGGAAAAATTTTGAGTAAGCTTTTATTGCAAGAATCAGGATTTAAATATTTGTCCAGAAGGGGTGAAAGGTTTGTGGATAAATAATAAACCCCAAAAGTTCTTTGTCTAACTTTTGGGGTGCACTTCAATTAGAAAGCCTCTTTTTTGTGGTAAGATTTCTTTATTTCAGAAGGGGAAATTTGATATTTTTTATAGTTTTTTGCTTAGTTTTTCTAACATATCTACAGTCATATTTTGTAGGTTATACTTAGGTTTGAAGCCCCACTCTTCTCTTGCACAGCTGTCATCCATCCAATTTGGCCATGTGTCAGCAATTTTCTGCCTGCTTTGGTCCAATTTGTACTCCATAACGAAATCAGGTTTATGCTTTTTTATTTCAGCATAAATTTCTTCTGGGTCAAAGTGCATTGCAGTTACATTGAAAGAGTTTCTATGTATTAGTTTTGATGGGTCTGCTTCCATAATATTGATGGCAGCATCTAAAGCATCTGGCATATACATCATATCTAATAATGTACCTTTCTTTAATGGGCAAGTAAACTTTTCACCTTTAACTGCTGCATAGTATATTTCAACTGCATAGTCAGTAGTTCCTCCACCTGGAAGAGTTACATTTGAGATAAGTCCTGGGAAACGTACTGAACGAGCATCAACTCCAAAACGTGTAAAATAATAATCTCCTAATAATTCACCTGCAACCTTTGTTACTCCGTAAATTGTATTTGGTCTTTGGATAGTATCTTGTGGAGTTCCGTCAAGTGGTGTAGATGCTCCAAATGCTCCAATTGAACTTGGTGTAAATATTGCACATTTATTTTCTCTTGCAACTTCTAAACAGTTTAATAAAGCTCCCATTCCAATATTCCAACCAAGCATAGGATTCTTTTCAGCTGTTGCAGAAAGAATAGCTACAAGGTTATATATTGCATCTATATTATGTTTCTTTACAATATCTGCTATTTGTACTGCATTTGTTGCATCACATTGCTCAACTGGACCTGATTGCATAATATCATCTATCAATGGTAATTTTATATCCGTTGCAACAACATTTGCTCCTCCGTAAACGCTTCTTAAACGCATCGTAAGCTCTGAACCTATTTGTCCACCTGAGCCTAATACTAATATTTTTTTCATCTTAAAATCTTTCTATTGATTACTTCAATATACCTAATTTCTTTCCAATTTTCGTGAAGGCTTCAACACATTTATCTAAATGTTCTATTTCATGAGCAGCAGAAACTTGTACACGAATTCTTGCTTGTCCTTTTGGAACAACTGGATAATAGAATCCTGTTACAAATATTCCTTCTTTTTGTAGTTCTGAAGCAAAGTCTTGAGAAAGTTTTGCATCATAAAGCATAACTGCACAAATAGCTGATTGAGTTGGTTTGATATCAAATCCAGCTGCTTTCATCTTTTCTACAAAATAAGATGTATTTGAATGTAGTTTATCTTGAAGAGTATTAGTTTTATCAATAAGATCAAACATAGCAATACCAGCAGCAGCAATCATTGGAGGAATTGAGTTTGAGAATAAATATGGACGAGAACGTTGACGTAACATTTCTATTATTTCTCTTTTACCTGTTGTAAATCCACCAACTGCACCACCAAATGCTTTTCCAAGAGTTCCTGTAAGTATTTCTACTTTACCTATTAAATTATATTGTTCAGTAGTTCCTCTTCCTGTATGACCACAAACACCTGCTGAGTGTGATTCATCAACCATTACCATTGCATCATATTTTTGAGCAAGAGCATAAATCTTATCCAAAGGAGCAACATTACCGTCCATTGAGAATACACCATCAGTTACAACTAATCTAAAACGACATTTTTGTGCATCTTGTAATTGTTTTTCAAGGTCTGCCATATCTGCATTAGCATAGCGGAAACGTTGAGCTTTACATAAACGAACACCATCAATAATTGAAGCGTGGTTTAAAGAATCTGATATAATTGCATCTTCTTCATTTAATAAAGGTTCAAAAACTCCACCATTAGCATCAAAACAAGCAGCATAAAGAATAGTATCTTCTGTTCCAAAGAAATCAGATATTTTCTTTTCTAATTCTTTGTGTAAATCTTGAGTTCCACAAATAAAACGAACAGAACTCATACCATAACCTCTATCGTCTAATGCTTTCTTAGCTGCGTCAATTAATACTTTACTATCTGCTAATCCTAAATAGTTGTTAGCACAGAAATTTAATACATCGCCTGCTTCAGCTGTTTTAATTTCTGCTGATTGAGGAGTGATAATAACTCTTTCATTTTTGTAAAGACCAGCGTCTTTAATTCCTGCTATTTCTGTTTGTAGGAAATCTTGAAACTTTGAATACATAAGTTTTTATGTTTAATATTATTTTTAATTTAGGTTATTATGACAATTGATTTTCTTGTCATAATAATCTGCAAATTTAAAAAAAATATTAACTTTGCAGTGAATTATTATCGATTTTTTTTATTTATTAATGCTAATATATTGTTATGAATATTGTAATTGCAGGAGATGGTGAGGTAGGGTTTCATTTAGCGAGTTCTCTTTCGAAGGTTAAGCATAACATAACTGTTGTTGATCCAAACTCAGAGCTGCTTAAAATGTTGGAAGCAGACTCAGATTTACTTACAATTGCGGGCAATTCAACCTCACTTGCAACTCTTCGGGAAGCAGGTGTTGCTAATTGTGATTTATTAATCTCGGTTCTTCATCAGGAAAGCATCAATATTATAACTTGTATGTTAGGAAAACGCCTGGGAGCCAAAAGAACTATTGCCAGGGTTAACACACAGGAATATCTTAATGATATAAATAAGGGGATGTTTCGGGGCATGGGAGTTGATGAGTTGGTATGTCCTGAGAAAATTGCTGCAAAAGAAATATCTAATCTTCTGACAAGAAATGTTGCAACGGAGCTTTTTGACTTCTCAAATGGCTTGTTGTGTATATATATGCTACGAATTGACCACAGAGCGTTGGTTATTAACAAAACATTGATTGATGTTGCCAAGGAATATCCTGATTTAGGCATAAGAACAGTTTGTATAATTAGGAAAGGAAGGACCATAATCCCAAAGGGAGATGAGAAGTATGTGGTTAATGATTTAGTATATTTGATAGCAAAGCCTGACAGTATAAATAAAATTAAACAATTAGGAGGCAAGGAAGATCATAATTTAAGGAGTGCGATTATTGTTGGAGGGGGAAGAATTGGCAGAAGGGCGGCAATTAATTTACATAACAAACTCGATCTTAAGATAATTGAGAAAGATATTGATAGGTGCAATCGCTTAGCTAATGAATTTGATGATGTAATGATAATAAATGGAGATGGAAGTGATGTCTCTTTGCTCCAAGATGAAGGAATTCGGACCACAGATGCATTCATTTCACTCACCCAATCAACCGAAACAAACATTATGTCTTGCCTTTATGCTCATCGTCAAGGAGTAAAAAAGACAATAGCATTAGTAGAAAATGTGAACTATATTGATGTTTCTCAAGACATAGGCATCGATACCATAATCAATAAGAAACTAATTACAGCAAGTTATATTGCACGTTTTACCTTAGGAGGAGAAATTACTGCATCAAAATGGTTATCCGGGATAGATGCTGAGGTTGTTGAAGTTGTTGCAAAGCAAGGTTCACCAATCACAAAAAAGCAATTAAAAGATATAAAATTTCCAGAAGGGGTTAATATTGGTGGACTCATTAGGAATGGAAAAGCAATAATTGCTCAGGGACAAACACAAATAGAACCTAATGATAAGGTTGTAGCGTTCACTATTCCCGAATCGGCTCACAAATTTGTTAAATTGCTAAGTTAATGCCATTCAGAAACAACTTTAATTACAAGATATTCCAATACATTCTTGGGCTAACAATATGTTTTATAGGTTATTCTTTATTAATTCCTTTGACTTTAGCAATAGTAAATAAAGAACCTACAGTTTTAGTTTTTTCAATCAGTGCAGTATTCTCTCTAATTTTGGGCTATTATCTAATATATTTTAACAGAAACTATACACCTCAGCTCACAAAAAAAGATGGAAGAATAATAGTAGGATTAATTTGGTTTGTAGCACCAATAATTGGAGCCCTACCCTATCTATTATCACCCATATATTTCAAAACACCCATCAATGCATTATTTGAATCTTTTTCAGGCTTCACAACAACGGGCTCAACAATTTTAAATCACTTAGAAACAATGCCCAAAAGTATATTAATTTGGAGAGCATTAACCCAATGGATTGGAGGATTAGGACTAACATTAATTATAATTATACTATTAAATAACTTCAAAAATGGGTCGAACTATCTTTTCAATGCGGAATTTACTTCAATTGACAAGGAGAAAGTTCGTCCACACATTAAGGATTCTGTATTTAAAATAATATATATTTATGTAGGGCTAACAATCATATCAATAATTCTGCTAAGATTAGGAGATATGGATTTGTTTACATCAATTTGTCATAGCTTTGGAGCTGTTTCAACTGGAGGATTTTCAACAGTTAATAATAATATTGGAGAATTCTCGCCCTACACTCAATATGTTTTAACTGCAATAATGTTTCTTTCAGGAATTGGATACGTATTATTATACTGGTTTGTTAAGTTTAGGTGGGGAAAACTCTTCAAGGATGAACAATCAAGAGTTTATATAATAATAATATTTTTAGCCTCATTCATTCTTTTCTTTTCACTTTACTTAAATAGAGATTTTAATATTGAAAAAAGTATTCGGATTGCCATATTCCATATTGTTTCCGTTGTTTCAACAACAGGATACTATCTTCCAGAAGCACAAGAATTCGGACTATTTATTTCAACGCTAATATTAATATTAATGTTTATTGGAGGCTGTAGTGGTTCTTCAAGCACTGGGTTAAAAATAATAAGACTGATAATACTCTTGAAATACTCCAATAATTCATTTAAAAGAATGTTTCATCCAAGAGCAATAATACCAATAAGATATAACAAAGTTGTTTTAATTGATGAAGCGACAAATCTTGTATTTGGATTTTTCTTTCTCTATCTAATAATATTTATTATTGGAGCCTTCACATTAACTCTTTTTGGGAATGAATTTATGTCTTCTATTGCAATGTCCGCAGCAAATATTAGTAATATAGGACCGGTTATTGGATATATGTCTCCAGAAATCACCTATTCAAATCTTGATATAGGCTCAAAAACAACATTAATTATTTTAATGATGATAGGTCGCTTAGAAATATATTCTTTCTTGGCAATGTTTTCCAAATCAATTTGGACAAAAAACTAAAGTCATTATTCCTCTTTCCCTTGTGAACAAATAAGAATGGAGGAGATATTGTTTAGTAACTCTTTATTTTGTTCTAATATCTTTTTATGGTTTTCAAAGCTAACTATAATTATATCTTGATGATGAATAAACTTTTTGGTGAGTTCTTTCTCTGAAATCCAATTTATATGGTCTTGATAGTTTGTCAGACTAATATTATATTTTAAATCATTTGAATTTGCACTATTGGTATAATCCAATACACTTACCCATGCATTTGAATTATCAATTAGTTTTTTAGCATAGTTAATTAGGAAATCATCATTTTCATTAAAAATTGGAATAAATATATTTTCAATTTTGGTTAAGTCTTTATCAATAAGAATACCCACGGGGATTTTTATTTTAGATAGAACTGACTTAGTATTATTATCAAAGATTGAACTTTCCAACAATTTTTCTTTTCCAATAACAGTGTTTAATAATCTTTCAGGATTTATGATTTGAGTTGTGAAACCAAGCACTCTTCCTAATAATGTTCCATAATACATAGATTCTTCCAAGTCCATTAGGAGTAAGTCATAATTTCCTTTGTTTACAGCCTCAACAAGCTCCGATTCAATATTGCTTGAAACCTTAAATAATGAGATTAGTTTTCTATCTAATTGGTTTGCCTGTTCTGTTATTGGAGCAAAACTTTCTTTTTCATACACATCAACATCCATTTGGTAAAGTCCATTTGAAGGCGCCATGTGAATTGCTGTTATGGTTGTATTATTATCAGTTTTCTTTGAAAGGCTATTAGCTAAACGAAGTAATGCCTTACTTTTGTTTGAATTACGGAAAAAGATAAGGAGTTTATCTTGAGGAATATCATAAATATTGGTTTTGTGTATTTTATCTTTTAATGGTTTGAAGATTTTATTAATCAAGTTTAGAGAAAGACCAGTCATAAAAGTTGTTACTAATGCCATAATAACCATCATAACAAATATTTCAGCACCTATTATTCCTAAATCATAGCCGATATTTAAAACTACTAATTCCATTAAACCACGAGTATTCATAAGAGTGCCAATAATCAAACTATCTTTCCAACTTTGACCTACAAATTTTGCTGCAATTGCACTTCCAATAAATTTACCTATTGTTGCAACTAACACAATTATTAATGTTATTTTCCATAACTCAGGACTGCTTATAAGTCCAATGTCAGTTTTTAAACCACTAATAACAAAAAATATAGGCAAGAACATAACCAAAGCAATATCCTCAATTTTATCAATAAAGATTTTTCTAAAACGAGGGTTTTCAGGCATAATGGTTCCTGCTAAGAATGCACCAAAGAGAGCATGAATCCCTATTGCTTCTGTTATAAAGGATGAAATCAATAATACAAGAAAAACAATTACAACAATAGTGTTGTTTAGGAAAGTATCTAATTTGACGGATTCAACAATTCTTTTTAAAAATGGTCTTACAACTTTTATCATTACTATAACATAGGTAATTGCTATAATAATTGTGTAAATAGAACTCATAAAACTTCCAGCCTTAACAATAGCAATTATCGCGGCCAACATACACCAAGCAGTAATATCATTTATTGCAGCACAAATTAGAGAAAGAGAACCAACTTTTGTTTTGTGCATATCACGTTCTTGAACAATTCTGGCTAAAACAGGAAAAGCAGTAATACTCATTGAAATGCCAATAAATAAACTAAATGAAAGAAACCCTACATTATTGGGAGAAAAAGAAGGGTAAATTAAATAAGCCAACCATACCCCTAATGCAAAAGGAATAATAATGCTTGCATGACCAATAACAGTTGCATCATAGGCCTTAGTTTTTAAGACACTTAGATTTAGCTCCATCCCAATAACAAACATAAAAAGAATAAGACCAATTTGACTTAGAATTTGAAGATTGCCTAATGATTCGGTTGGAAACAAAAAATTGAAAGTATCGGGATAATAGAACCCAATTAGAGAAGGACCAAGAACAATTCCTGCAAGAATTTCACCAATAACAGCAGGTTGTCCTATTTTCTTAAACAGAATTCCAAAAATTCTTGATATAGAAATTATAACAATAATTTGAAGGATCAACAAACCCAAAGAATGATTAAGATTGCCAATAATAAAATTTGAGAAATCTTGAAAAGGAGTATTCTCAGAAACTTTTTTAATAATTTCTCTTCCAAGCTCTAAGTCTTTTCCAAGATAAATGATATATAAAATCAGAGCAGTAAAAATGCCCATTGTTAAAACATAGAACGATGTATTTCTTAACTTCCTCATAATTATTGCTTATACCTCAATTTCAAAGACAATAAAAAACATTTATCTCTTTTGGAAAGATATCAGAGACGCTCAATTTGAGTACAAAAGTATAAAAAATAACTCAGATAATTCGTAGTAATGATTTAAAATAAAGAAAAGAGAGTTTTATGGCTTAATGGACATTTCTAATGGTTTTACTCTTAGTTTCGCCTTATGGTTACTATCTTTGCAGCAAATGAAAGGTTATGAATAAAAAATGTGCATTTACTGCGGCAAAGGATTTGTCCATAAATATGGATTTGTAAAAGGAGTTCAACGATACAAATGTGTTATTTGTAATAAGCAATTTTTAGGTGGATATCGTTTAGATTCTTCTTTAATTTGG
>JAQUTD010000125.1 GCA_028709955.1 Bacteroidales bacterium
TATAAATAAAAGGAATATAAGCCTTGTCAATTCCTGTTTCATAGGTCTTAATCAAAAGCAGGGTATCGGTAGAGTTACCTAAAGAAAAAATAAAGATAACAACCAAGAAAAAATAAAACCTCTTAGGTAAATTGCTTAACGATATTTTCTTTTTACCCTTTTCCTGATTTTCCTTATCTTTTATTGGCTCGTGGATAAAGACAATTATAGTGATAACCCCAATAATGGCAGGAATGGTAGCTAAAAGAAAAATATTGCCATAGTTTAAGGGAAGATATTTTAAAAGAAGAAAAGCAGCCAAAGGTCCAATTATAGCACCACTATTATCCATTGCCTTATGAAACCCAAAACTCCTACCAGTTTCACCCTTGGGAGTAGAGGCACTAACCAAACTATCTCTGGGAGCAGTTCTTAACCCCTTGCCAAGGCGTTCAGTGAAACGAAGATAAAGTACCTGAGCAGGGAAGCCAACAAAAGCATACAAGGGAGTAACCAAAGCCGTAAGACCATAGCCAATAATCATAAAAGGTTTCTTCTTACCTATCTTGTCGCTCCATAAACCTGAAAGAGCCTTAATTAACGATGCAGTACTTTCAGCTATACCTTCAATAAGAGAAATCGTAGTCTTAGAAGAGCCCAAGGAAAGAAGAAAAAGAGGCATCACACTATAAACCATTTTAGTCGAAGTGTCAGTGAAAAAGCTTGTTAGTCCAGAGAAAAACACATTTCTTTCTAATCCAAATATCTTTTTTTTATTCATAAGATTTGAATAAAGAAGTATAATATATTAAAAGTGTTATTAGAAGATTAATTGAATTAACACTTATTCAATAAAAATTTCATCAATAAACAACCAAGCTTTTTCTCCTTTTGATATATGCCAATCAGGGTTCTTTCCAATATTGATTGCCTCAACCTTGATATAACGTGCTGAGAAAGGATTTTTAGTGAAGAAAGTATTAGTTTGAGTTGTTTCATCTGTTTCGTGAATAGGAGTAGGGATGGTTTCAAGTAATTTGAAGTTTTCGCCATCGTCAGAAATATAATAGTTTACTTGTGTTGGTAAATATATCCAGGACTTAATTTCTTGAATAAAGTTTCCACCAATTCTATTTATATCTTGTTTCTCTCCCAAATCAACAATTGAAACAAAATTAATTTCGTTATATCCTTGCCAAGAACCTAATCTCCATTTATTACCACCAGTTATTTGGTCAATTAATCCTTCTGCACCTCCACCTGTGTATTGTGAATTGTATTCAGTTAACAATTTTACCTTTCTTCCAGAAGGAATCTTGTTAAATTTTAAGCTTATTGGTTTACTCTCTACATTTTCTTCACTTGTGCTTGTTGCAGTAATTCTTACAGTTTCATTTATTTTAATATCTCTATGTTTATAGTCATTATCTCCAAAATGAACTAAGCTTCTTTCATTATAGTCAAGTGTTGGCATAAGGATGTTGCCATTAATTGAATTGATATATATTTGTTTTGTGTCGGTGAAAGTTTGGGTACCTTCATATTCAAAATGAGGAACAATTGTAATAGGAAAATCAGTAACTTCACTATGTGGACGTGTTGACTCTTTCTTTCCAAATTTTTTGTTTGGTTTCGAATCCATTTCAAAATCTATTGTTCCTCCATTCATTATGTCGAAATGATTCAAGAATGTATTTTTATATTTTTTTCCGTTTAATTTAATTTCCTTAACATAAGGAGTATTCTTACCTTGAGGAGAATTAATAACAAATGACTTTCCATTTTCAAGACGAATTGTTGCCTTGTCAAATAAAGGGGAGCCTATAACATACTCGTTTGAAGATGGACAAACAGGATAAAATCCTAATGCACTCATGATATACCATGCACTCATTTGTCCTGCATCGTCATTTCCACAAATTCCATCTACTTTGTCAGTGTACAATGTGGTTAGGATACGTCTAACCAATTCTTGTGTTTTCCATGCCTCTGCTGAATAAGTGTAAAGATATGCCATATGGTGAGAAGGTTCGTTGCCATGAGCATACTGTCCAATTAATCCTGTTACGTCTGCTTGTTGACGACCAGTGGTTTTTTCTTTTGAGTTGAAACATTCATCTAAGTATTTTGAATAAACTTCATCGCCTCCCATAAGATTTATATGCCCACGAATGTCATGAGGAACATAAAAACCATACTGCCATCCATTTCCTTCTGTGTAGTTTTGGTCAATTTGTTTTGGATCAAAATTAGGGGTAAACTTACCATTTATTCGAGGTTGAATAAATTTATTCTTTGGATTGTATAGGTTTTTATAGTTTTGAGCTTTTTGAATAAATTCTTCATATATAAGATTTTCTTTTTTTGCTTTTGCAACCTGAGCAACACACCACATATTATAAGAGTATTCTAATGTTTTTGAAACACTTTCATGTTCTTGTTCTGAAGAAATATATCCATTGTTGTCGAAGTAATCTAATCCAAATAGTTGAGGGTTATAGATTCCTTTTTTGTCAAGATTTTTTATTCTTCTACTACTACTTGCATTATTAATTAAGGCAAGTAGTGTTAGTTTTTCATCTCCCTTTATCCCTTTGAGGTATGCATCAGTAATCATAGAAATTCCATGTATTCCAATCATGCAATATGTTTCATAGCTTGCCAATTCCCAAACAGGAAGTATTCCACTTTGATTATAAATATCTAAAGCAGTATTAACAAAATCCTTAGTGCGTTTTTGGTCAATTATTGTTAAAAGAGGATGAAGAGTGCGGTAGGTATCCCAAAGAGAGAAAACAGTGTATCTGTCATAGTTTTTTGCAGTTTGAATTTTTCTATCCATTCCAAGATATTGTCCATCAACATCAGAATAAAGATTTGGAGCAATCATAGCATGATACATTGCAGTATAGAAAGTCCGTTGTTGTTCTAAAGTGCCTCCTTCAATATCAATTTTATTTAATTCTTTTTCCCAAAGTTTATTTGCAATTTGCTTTGCCTCATCAAATCCTTTTGCCTTTTCAGCTCTAAGATTCCTTAAAGCACCATCAGTACTAACAGAAGATAGAGAAACCGCAATATCTAATTTTGTATCTTCAGTGCTATTCATTCCAAAAGAAAGAAATAACTGGACATTTGAAGAATCATAAACCAAAGAGAGAATAGGCTCTGAGAAAGAAGCAGCAAAATAAATAACCTGGTCTTCATTCCAAGCCTTAGAGCGACGCATTCCAACTATTGTTTTATCATCAATTTGTTCCCATGAAGAAGCAAGCAATAAATCCCTATGTTTTAAATCAATCAATAGATTTCTTTCTCTATCTTTTCCGTGAAAATGATAACGATGATAGCCAGCTCTTTCAGTTGCAGTAAGTTCAACAAAGATAGGAGCGTTAGAAAACATTACAGAATAATATCCAGCCTTTGCTTTTTCATTTTTATGAGAAAAAACTTCTGCAAACCCATTTGCATCTCTTCCTTTAGTGGTAGGCATAAAAAGAATATCACCATAGTCAGAGCAACCTGTTCCAGAAAGATGAGTGTGAGAGAAACCATATATTATTGAATCGGAATAATGATAAGCACTGCAACCATCCCATCCATCCAAACGAGTATCAGGACTTAATTGCACCATACCAAAAGGAGCAACAGCACCAGGGTAAGTATGACCATGAAAAGCTGTTCCAATAAAAGGATCAACCAAATCAACCTTATTCTTATAGTGTAATGAACTTTGAGCAAAAAGGCTTATGCTAACTAAACCAAATAAAGCAAATAATAAACTTCTTTTTTTCATATTATTGATAGTATTTTCTTTTTGAATATAAATAAGTAACTATATCTAATAGTAAATTCTTGTTTTCAAATTTATAGGTAAAAGGGTATATTCTTTTAATTAAAAGAGCTAAAGGCAAGCTATATGAGTTATTATATTGTTCCTTATATTTAATGGTTAGAGGAAAATAATAAGCATTTGGTTTAGGCCAATAATTAAACATTTGAATTGTGTCGTTATTAGAGTTAATAATATTTACCTCAAACCATCTTCTTGATGTTGACCAAGAATCTCTTTCTCTAGTGATAAAGTTTGTAAAAGTTTCTTGACTAAGAGTATCTATAATTTCATATATATTGTAAAAGAAAGAAGAATCTTTCTTGAATTTTTTATATTCGTTTCCATACTTGCTATAAAATAAACTATCAAGTAATAGAATATATTCTTTCTTGTCTTTGTCTGTTATATTAAAGTCTTTAAGTTGTGGTGTGTCTTGAGAATTATTATTAAATTGTTGAAGAATTTCAGTTGTCTCATTTAAACTAACTTGATTGTTAAATACAATGCTGTCAGAAAATTCAACAATATCATTCTCTTTAATCAAAACTGTTGAAGTAAGCAAGCTGTCAGTTAGGGAATAATCTATTAGATAACTTCTATAAAAACCATCACCGCCAGCACCTTCTCTAATTTCAATTTTATTAATTGGATAAATCAAAAATGAAAATAAAGGATTTTGAGGATAATAAAGAATGTCTTTTTTTGTAGAAGTTGAATATATGTAATTGTCTTTTCCATTCCATACAATGGCAGTACTATCATTGAGAAGAAATAAATCTCTAATAGTGTAATCTAATTGAACTTCTCTATACCAATCTTGTTTGTCTTTTTCAGTTATATATACGTAATTTTCATTAAATGTCCATTGAAGTTTATTCCCATTAATAATCTTATTATTGACTTCAATTTTTTTCTCATCAGTAAATAAGTAGGTTTGGAAAAACTCATTAGTATTTATTTTTGCAATTCTATTTTCGTTATTTAATGGGAAATTACTCATTGATAAATAAACAGAATTATTAACTACTTTCATATCTACAATTCTACCTTTTATTTCTTGGGAATAAATTGTTTTAT
>JAQUTD010000126.1 GCA_028709955.1 Bacteroidales bacterium
AAGGTGGCAGGTTACTACTTTTTTATCTGATTTAATAAAATTAGAATGGGCTTTTGATAAACTTTTTCTTCGTTTTAAAGCTTCTTTTGGGTATGTTGTTATTGATTGGTTTTAGAAACCAAGATCATTAAGGTTTTCTATTTTCTTTTTTTGAAGGAAGTCGTAGATTCCTCCTATATGTTCTCTGACTCTTTTGTTACCAAATTCAAATACTTTGGTAACTAAGCCATCAAGGAATTCACGGTCGTGGGATACAATTATTGCTGTTCCGTCAAATGCTTTTATTGCTTCTTTCAACACTTCTTTTGATGGTATATCAAGGTGATTGGTTGGTTCATCAAGTATTAGTAGGTTTGCTGGTTCTAATAGTAATCGAACCATTGCTAAACGGCTTCTTTCTCCTCCTGATAGTACTTTTACCTTTTTATCTGAAGCTTCTCCTCCAAACATAAATGAGCCTAATATTTCTCTTAGTCTTGTTCTAATTTCTCCTACTGCAACATTGTCCACGGTTTCAAATACAGTAAGGCTTTCGTCTAATAACGACGGTTGGTTTTGTGCAAAGTATCCTATTTTTACATTATAGCCTAATTCTAATTTCCCTGCATATTCTATTTCTTGCAATATACATTTTGCTAATGTACTCTTTCCTTCTCCATTTTTACCTACAAAGGCAACTTTCTCTCCACGGTTTATTACCATTCCTATATTATCAAGTATTATCTTGTCTCCATAGGCTTTGGTTAAATGGTCTATATTTAAATGTAAAGGACCTGAACGTGGTGCTGGTGGGAATTTAAGTCTAAGACTTGAAGTATCTTCAATATCTATTTCCACTCTTTCCAACTTTTCTAAAAGTTTTATTCTTGATTGTACCAAAGCGGCTTTTGAAGCTGTGCAACGAAAACGATTAATAAAGGCTTGGTTGTCTTGTATTATTTTTTGTTGGTTTTCATAAGCATGAAGTTGTTGTTCTTTTCTTTCTTGGCGAAGGTCTAAGTATTTGGAATAATTCACTTTGTAATCGTAAATTTGTCCTAATGAGATTTCAATTGTTCGGTTAGTTACTGCATCAATAAATATCTTATCATGGGAAACTAATAGTATTGCACTTGAAGTATTTGCAAGGAAGTTTTCTAACCATTGTATAGATTCTATATCTAAATGGTTTGTTGGTTCATCTAATAATATCACATCAGGGCATTGTAGAAGAATTTTTGCTAATTCAACTCTCATTCTCCATCCTCCACTAAACTCAGAACATTGTCTATCAAAATCAGTTCTAAGGAATCCTAATCCTAATAAGGTTTTTTCTATCTCAGCTTGAAAATTACCACTGTCGATTATTTGCATATGTTCATAACAGCGGCTTAGTTTATTTATAATCTCAGAGTATTCATCGGATTCATAATCTGTTCTTTCCGACATTTCTTTTGTTAAGTTGTCTATGTCTAATTGTAGTTGATTGATACGGTCGAATGCTTTCTCGGTTTCTTGCATTACTGTTGTACCTTCATTATGAATCATATGTTGAGGCAAATAACCTACTGTTAAGTCTGGAGAGAAAACAATTTTCCCCCCTGTTGCATGTTCTTGTCCTGCTATTAATTTTAAAAGAGTGGATTTCCCTGCTCCGTTTCTTCCTACTAATCCAATTTTATCTTTCTGATTTACAAGAAATGTTATATTGTCTAATAATCGTCTGCTGTTAAACTCGACGGTAATTTGTTCTACTGAAATCATGTTTGTTTTTAGGTATCTATTTTTTTATTTTTTCTTAGTCTTTCTTCCTCTCACAACAAAAACCTAACTTAATTCAGAACAATATTTTTGATTTAAACAAAATACATATTAATGATGGGATATGTATATAAGTATTTAAGGAGTATTTGAAATTTAAGATGCAAAGTTAAACTTTATTTATCAGATAAAGTTTAGAATAATAACTTAAAAGAAATCATCTTTCATTTTAAATAGTATTTAAAATGAAAGATGATTTACTTTTTTGTATAAATTTCTCTGTCAGCAGAGTTACAGTATAGCTGTATTAACTGACATTTCTATCCAAGTTATTTTTTATCTTCTTTTTTGTATGGGAAAATTTTATCTATTCCAACAATAACAAAAAAGAAAACAATCATAAAAAAGAAAACAGTAATCAATCCAATGCCTGAAATCTCTATTGCTTTATATAAGTTCTCTATATTCATTTTTTTGTTTTTAAGGGTTAAAGAAATAATGGTACTAACATTAATAACAATCCTCCTACAATAACAGAGCCTATTTGACCACCTACGTTAGTACTTATGGCTGGCATAAGAAGATAATTTGTTGGGTCTTCTTTAAGTCCCATCCCGTGAATTACACGTGCAGACATTGGGAAAGCTGAAATACCACAAGCACCAACCATTGGGTTGATTTTGTTGTCAGGTTTCATAAATAAATTCATAAATTTAGCAAACAAAACGCCACCTGCTGTGTCGAACACAAATGCAAAAATACCTAATCCGAGAATCATAAGTGTATCTAATTGAACAAAACGTTCTCCAGTCATTGTGCTTGCAATTGTTATACCAAGTAATATTGTTACAAGATTTGCTAATTCCTTTTGTGCTGTTTGAGATAATGAATTTAACACACCACATTCGCGAATAAGATTACCAAACATCAAAAATCCTATCAAAGCTAATGATGAAGGAGCAATCAAACCAGCAAGAACTGTAATGATGATTGGGAAAAGAATAAGTGTAGTGCGAGAAACTTTTTTATTAGCATCGGTTTTCATACGAATTAGACGTTCTTTTTTTGAAGTAAGTAATCTAATTACTGGAGGTTGAATTATTGGGACTAAAGCCATATAAGAATATGCTGCAACCGAAATTGCGGGCAGTAAATCCTTGGCAAACTGGTTTGCTACGATAATTGAAGTTGGACCATCAGCGGCACCTATTATGCCAATTGAAGCAGCTTGTTTTAAATCGAAACCAAATAGAATTGCCAAAATCATTGTTATAAAAATACCAAATTGTGCTGCAGCTCCAAAAAGTAACAGACTTGGACGTTGAAACAATGGTGAAAAGTCAATCATAGCTCCAATTGCAATAAATATAAGAAGAGGAAACAACTCTGTTGCAATTCCTGAATCAAAAAGCACATTAAGGATACCTATTACTGTTTCTCCCCCTTGTTCTTGAGTAAGTACAGCAGAAAAAGGGAAATTCACAAGAATTGCACCAAATCCCATTGGTAGAAGTAAAGTTGGCTCATATTGTTTTTTGACAGCCAAAAATATTAGCGTTAAACCTACGGCAATCATCACAAGATTTTGCCAGGTCATTCCTGCAATTGCAGGCATTAAATCATTAAATTCCATACCTTTATTATTATTTTTCTGTTTCTTCTAATTTTTCTTGTAGTTCTTTTTCTTCAACTTCTTCAGAAATCACTTTAGACAAAATGATTGAAAACACTAAAGTAGAAATAATCACAGCTAATGATACCCAAGAATTTTCATGGAAAAAGTTTGAGATTGGCTCAACCCATCCAAGTAACATTTTTATTCCAATAAAGAATAGAATGATACAAACTCCATGTTTAAGAAAACGGAACATTCCCATTATACCTTTAAGTGCAAAAAATAGAGAAATTAGACCCATTACAGCAAATACATTACTGCTTATTGCTAAAAAGTTTTCTTCAGCTAAACTTAAAGCGCCTTTATTCCCTTCATCAATAACACCAATGATTGCTGGAATTGAATCAATTGCAAATAAAATATCAGTTGATCCAATTACCAACAAACATAAAAATATCATTGTTATGTGAGTTTTTCCTCCAATTTTTGTAATAAACTTTGAAGAATGAGCGTCAGGGTCTATTGGAAACATTTTTGAAGCTGCTTTATATAAAATATTTGATTTAGGGTCTACATTATCTTCTGATTTTGAAAACAACATTTTATAGGCAGTCCAAACTAGAATTAAACCAAAAATGTATATTACCCATTCAAACCTTTGAACAAGTGACATTCCAGCAAGAATAAACAAAATTCTCAGAACAATAGAAATCAAAATACCCATTTTAAGTAACTTAGGTTGATTCTCCGAGCTGATTGCCATCATTGAGAATATCATAATAAATACAAATAGGTTGTCTACAGATAGAGAATATTCGGTCAAGTAGCCTGCAATGAACTTTATACCCATCACAGTTGAGGTTTTAACTTCACTCCCTTCATTTTGAGGGAAGAAGAAAAATATTGCAAGGCCAAAAAGTAGTGCTATACTGATCCAAACACTTGTCCATCGCAAAGAAGTTTTAACAGATATTTCGCCTTTGCGATGATCTGTTACATACATGTCAATAAAATAAACTACAATGAAAATTGTAATAAAAGCAATCCACCAAAAAGTAATTGTATTCATAAAATTCAGTTTTAACCGATTATAGCAAGAACAGCACCTTCCAATACTGTCTCTCCTTTTGTAACTTTAATCTCTTTGATTACTCCATCACGGTCTGCATTAATAGCATTTTCCATCTTCATTGCTTCCAAAACCAATATTTGCTGACCTTTGCTAACAGAATCTCCAACACCGCAAGTAATATCTAAAATTATTCCAGGAAGTGGAGATTTAACTGTTGTTGCAGCACCACCACCTTGTGATGAGGCTGAAGCTGAAGCTTGATTTGCTTGAGCTACTCTTCTTGCAGGTTTTGTATTTTGTTTTTCTGACTGCTCAATTACAAC
>JAQUTD010000127.1 GCA_028709955.1 Bacteroidales bacterium
AGGTGTTAATCTTTTTATAGCAAGCTTTAATCTTTTTAAACTTGATTTAAATCTAACATCATGGCATGATGTTGGTAATATCATGGCATGATCCGATCAACATCATGGCATGATATCGGCAAGATCATGGCATGATGTTGAAATTAAATCAAGTTTAAATACTTTGAATCGGCTTTTAATAAGATGTATTTAGTGTTTTTGTATACTTTGATAAGCTTTTGCTGTGTGTTGTTGCTTTCTAAATTAACAAAGTTTTTACTTACTAATTATGCTGTTATAGACCTTATCGTCTTTGATTATTTGAATTGCTTTTTGTAAGCCTTCATCTGTATCTTTAATGGATTGATAATAATAATTAATTCCATAAAGATTTCTGGCTATCATGGCCTTTAGAGTTGCTTCAATATAGATGTCTGATTTTTTCATCATTTCTTCCATTTTTTCATCCTCCTGCTTTGCTTTTTCTATCACTTGGTTTAATAGTTCTGCATTAGTAAGTAGTTCGTTTGCATAAGATTGATATGATGTATAGTTTTGAGCAGCTGTGTCTTTAGTTTGTTTAACTATATAGTCTAAAACCATTGAATTTACCCATTCTTTCTTTATTTGATTTTGTTCAACACCCTCTTTTTTGGCAAATGCAGAAAATTCTTCCATAAGATTTAGGCTGGCGTAGGTTTTATTAAAGTCTTCAAAGGTTGGGTTTTGTTTTAAAAAACTTTCTCTGTTTCTATCAACCCATTGCATTGAGAAATTATTAAAAATGCCTTTTGAACGCAAATTAATAAGATAATCGGAAGCTCTTGAAGTGTCTATTGGAACAAACACGTCTGGCATTATTCCTCCTCCTCCATACACTATTCTTTTGTTGAAAGTTGTGTATTTGAGTGAATCAGGGAATTTAATTGAATCGGGAGTTATTAGTTCTTTGTGTTGATAGCGTTTCATATAGTCATTATAATAGGAATCCAACCCATCATCCCATGGTTTTTGGATGCAACGTCCACTTGGGGTGAAGTAGCGTGAGGTTGTAAGTCTTATTTGAGAGCCATCAGGCAAATTGAAAGGTCTTTGAACCAATCCCTTCCCAAAACTTCTTCTTCCAACAATCACTCCCCTATCCCAATCTTGAACGGCTCCAGAAACAATTTCAGATGCTGAGGCTGAAGATTCATCAATAAGTATAACTAATTTTCCTTTCTCAAATTCTCCTTTTGTTTCTGCCTTAAAATCATAGCGAGGGGAAGACACTCCTTCAGTATATACAATAAGTTTGTCGTCGCTAAGAAATTCATCGGAAAGCTTAAATGCAACATCCAAATATCCTCCTCCATTACCTCTTAAGTCGAATATTAATTCTTTCATCCCTTGTTTTTTTAAATCTCTTATTGCATCAAGAACTTCCTGAGTTGAGTTTTGAGCAAATCTATCAAGACGGATGTATCCAAGAGTTTTGTCTAACATAAACCAAGTGTCAACACTTGTGATTGGTATTTTATCTCTAATTATTTCAAAAACAATTGGTTCTTTTCTTCCATTTCTTTCCACCGTTAAAATAACCTTTGTTCCCTTAACTCCTCGTAGATGTTTAAATACCCAATCATTTTTAATTGTATCGCCTGTTGCAAATTTATCATCTACCTTTAATATTTTATCTCCCGCAACAACTCCAACTTTTTCTGAAGGACCTCCCCTAATAACATCAACAACATGAATTGTATCTTTCATTATTTGAAAAGAAATTCCTACCCCATCAAAATTTCCTACTAAGGGTTCATTCATTTTTTGAACATCTTCTTTTGAAATATAAATTGAGTGAGGATCTAATTCTTTCAACATATTTACAATACCTTTTTCAACTATGGTTGGCATATCAGGCTTTTGAGCATAATAGTATCTTATCATATTTAGAGTAAATGACATTTTATTGTCGGTTGACAATAATTCAGTCCTGTCAACATTTTGAGCCGTTAAAAATGAAGAAATTAATAAAAATAAAGAAAAAATAATTTGTTTCATAGCAATAATAATTTATATTTTGTCGTTAATTAATGTTGAAGTGCAAAAGTAATAATAAAAAATATATTTAGATGAGCTTATACACAATAATATTAGTAGTTACATTAGTTGTTTCATTTGTTGGTCTATGGAAAATCTTCCAAAAGGCTGGTTACAAAGGTTGGTATAGTATTGTTCCAATTCTTAACGCATGGTATGCAGTAAAAATTATAAATAAAAAGTTTTGGTGGTTTATTTACTGCCTTATACCATTTATTAATATATTTGTTATAATGCTTATTATCATAGAAATAATGAAATGTTTCCGCAAAAATGGATTATTACTTCAGATTGCAAGCGTTCTATTTCCTTTCATTATACTTCCTTGGTTAGGTTTTTCAAAAAAAGAACATTACACCCACCCTTCAGAACTTCCAAAAATAAAACATTCTGCTACAAGAGAATGGGTTGATGCTATTTTGTTTGCTGTTATTGCTGCTTCAATCATAAGAATGTTTTTCTTTGAAGCCTACACAATCCCTACCTCATCAATGGAAAAATCACTGTTAGTTGGCGACTATCTTTTTGTTAGTAAGGTTGCATATGGTCCAAGAATACCAAACACTCCTATAGCATTCCCATTAGTTCATCATACTATACCTCTACTTAATATTAAATCATACCTTGAATGGTTGAAATTTGACTATCATCGTTTTCCTGGAATATCTCATTTAAAAAGAGGAGATGCTGTTGTTTTTAATTTCCCCGACGGAGACACCCTTTCATCAACTTATCAAAGTGCAGATAGTTATTATAGCTTGGTTAGAAAATACGGAAGAGACAGGGTTTGGAATTCACCTCAAGAATTTGGAGATATTATTGTAAGACCTGTTGACAAAAGAGAAAACTTTATTAAAAGACTAATTGGACTCCCAGGAGAAACACTACACATTGAAGACCAAGTTGTTTATATTAACGGAACGCCTATTGAAAGTCCGAAAGACTATCAAATTACATATAAAATTGAAACAGAAAATGGTGCTTCAATAAACGAAAATGAACTTCTAAATATTGGAGTTTCGAAAGAAGATATGGATATGATGTATGTATCCTACTACACAAACCTAACAAAGCCTCAAATTGAAAGTCTATCCACAACTCCATACATTTTGGATATACAACCCCTAAACACTAACGGAAAAACTTACTCTTCTTTCACAAAATTCCCTTGCAGGATAATTTTTCACCCAGAATTGGTTGACAAAGGTTCCGTTTTAAAAATGGTTGGAGTTGATAGCACAGAAATAAGTCAAACAATAAACTACCCAACCCTTCCATTGTCTATCGAATTAGTAAATAAAATCAAAAAATTCCCTTATGTTAAATCTATTACTCCTGTTCTTAGCATAAAAGGATTTGGCGAAAAACAATTATTCCCATATGTTGAAAATTTGAACTGGAATGTTGATAATTATGGTCCTGTTTTAATTCCAAAGAAAGGAATGAAAATTGATTTAAACCCAAATACTGTTGCATTATATAAGAGAGCAATTACGGCCTTTGAGAGAAATAGCTTTGAAGAAATAAATGGCAAGTACTATATTAATGGCAAGCAGACAAACAGCTATACTTTTAAAATGGACTACTATTGGATGCAGGGAGATAATAGACATAATTCAGCAGACAGTAGGTTTTGGGGATTTGTTCCTGAGGACCATATTGTTGGGAAAGCATCCTTTGTTTGGCTTAGTTTGAATAAGGATATGGGAGGATTGAAAAAGATAAGATGGAATAAAATATTTAGAAAAGTTGAATAGAATCATAATATAAAAAGTAATAAAGAAAACAAAAAAAAATTATCATTGAACGCCACAATAGATAAAATTAATTATTAATCATTAAAAATTATCACAATGAGAACAGTAAAATTATTATTAGCTGAGGGTGATATGAATTTAGGACCAATCCTAAAGACATATTTTGACAAGAACGGATTTCCTACAATTCTGGTAACAGATGGAGAGTCAGCACTTAAAGTTTATTCATCGGAAGAAATTGATTTTGTAATATTAGAAACCTCTCTACAATTAATGGACGGATTTACAACATTAGAAGCAATTAGAGATCTTGATCCTTCAATTCCAATTATGTTGATATCTGAAAAGCATCAATCGCAAGCAGATATTGTTAAAGGATTTGAAATGGGAGCTGATGACTATCTTCGTAAACCATTTTCTATGGAAGAATTACTTTGTAGAGTAAAAGCAATTTCTAAAAGAGCAATTGGAGAAAAGCCAGAAGATAATATTTTCCAAATTGGACAATACTACACTTTTGACTACAATCGCCACGTAATTAACTTCAAAGGAAACAGCAATCATCCAGCAGAAGAAATCAAACTAACAGGAAAAGAAAGTGAACTTTTGAAAATTTTTGCCCTAAGTATGAATCAAACAGTTGATAGAGCAGTCATTCTTCAAAAAGTTTGGAAAAATGACACATATTTCAACGCAAGAAGTATGGATGTTTATATCACCAAACTAAGAAAATACTTTAACTACGATCCAGAAGTTAAGCTTGCTAATCAACATGGAGTAGGCTTTAAACTTAATATTCATCCTCAAGCTTCAATGCGTAATATGAAGCTTAATAAATAGTAAAATTGCTATTTATTAAAAATAAAGGCTCCACTTCAAAATGAAGTAGAGCCTTTTGTTTTTTAATTAATTATTAGTTTATTT
>JAQUTD010000018.1:0-18524 GCA_028709955.1 Bacteroidales bacterium
TAAGGCTTTGTAATTTGTAAGACATAGATTATTAAAACTATATAGATACAAAACAGAGTTTCAAAGTAAATGTATTTTATAACATCTACTGTTGTTGATTGGGTTGATGTTCTACAAACCTTTCACCCCTTCGGGGTAAATCCAGCTTAATGGATACTGAGAAATTAGTATAATATGTCTAAGTCTTTAGATGTTGTGATATGTTGGGCTTACCAATTTATTGGTTGTTCCCCTTGTTTGGATAGGAATGTATTGGTTTGAGAGAAATGATGATTTCCAAAGAAACCTCGATGGGCTGAAAGTGGGGAAGGATGAACTGATTTTAAAACTAAATGCTTTGTTTGGTCAATATATTCTCCTTTCTTTTGTGCATAGGAACCCCATAGTAAGAAAACTAAACCTTGTCTTTCATTTGCCAAATGATGAATTACTGAGTCGGTAAACTTTTCCCAGCCCTTGTTTTGATGCGAGCCTGCTTTGTGAGCTTGAACAGTTAGGGTAGCATTCAAAAGAAGAACTCCTTGTTTAGCCCAACGTGTTAGGTCGCCACTTTTAGGAGAATCAATTCCGAGATCAAGTTTTATTTCTTTATAAATATTTTGAAGTGAAGGAGGGCAAGCAACAGGGTCGAGAACAGAAAAACAAAGACCATGAGCCTGATTTGGTTCGTGATAAGGGTCTTGACCAATAATCACTACTTTCACATCGGTGAATGGACAAAGATTAAATGCATTAAATATGTTTCCTGCCTTTGGATAAACAGTTTGAGTCTTGTATTCACTGCGAACAAACTCTGTCAATTTCAAAAAATATTCCTTCTCAAACTCTTCTTTCAAAACCTCTTTCCATTCTCTCTCTATGTTCACATCCATTTTCTATAATGTTTTGTTGTTATTTTGTTATTTGACAACAAATTTATGACAATTATTTTGATTGACCTGATCTGTCATCGAAGTTTTCAACTTGTGGCTTTTCAACTTGTTTGTTTTTGTAGTATTTCCCAAATCTATATCTAAATGATAATGCAAAACGAGGACCTTGATAGTTTCCCCATGATCTTGATAGGGTGTTTTGATAACGAGTTTCTCTATAGTTTTCATTAATATCAAATAAATCACTTATGCTAGCTGTAAATCCAAATTTATCTTTAAAGAAACTCTTAGACACACTTATGGAAATGTCTTGTGATGAGCTTGAAGTGCTGAGTCCGTACATAGATGATGAGTAGAAGTAGTAGTATATGCTTAAATTCCATTTTTTTGGAAGAGTGAAATCGGAACTAATGCTACCATTATAATTCCAATTTTCTCTGTTTATTTGGGCTTGGTTTGTTGTGGATAAAATTTTTGTATAGCTTGTTCCAAACGATGAGCTAACTTTCCACCATTCATATAACTCTTTATTAAAACTCACTCTAAAGCTTAGGTCGTGATTTGAACCAAAATTTATTGGAAATGAAATTAATGCAAGTGGATTATGCTCAAATAAATTTGAATCTATTGCACTTGAAAGCCAATTTATATCATCTTGGGTAAAAGAATACGATAAATCAGTAAAGAGCATATGTTTCCATGAATGAGATAAGCTTATGGAATGAGAATATTGTGGTTTAAGATATGGATTTCCGGTTGAATAAGAATAATCGGAGTATTTGCCGATGAAAGGGTCTAAACTTCCTGACCATGGCCTTGAAATACGATAAGAATAACTAAGGGTAAGTTGATTGTCATCTTTGAATTTATAGTTTAATCTTATGTTAGGGAAAATATCTAAATAATTTCTAATATTAACACTATCAATTGCATATTGATGTCCTTTTGTGTTGGTTTGCTCCAATCTTATCCCTAATCGAACATTAAATTTCTTTTTGAAAGTGTTGGAGAAGGATGCATAAACAGAGTTAATGTTTTCAAAGTATTTGAAATGATTAGATTGGTTCTTATCGTTTATGTATGTGTTTTGTGATGTGTCTAATAGGAGAGAGAGGAAGTTTTTATCGCTAAAACTAAAGTTTGTTTTTATTCCTGCCTCAAAACGCATTGTTTTATTTATAGGTTTGAAATAATCAACTCTTGAATTCAAATTATCGTTTGATGAAATTGTGTTTCTTTCTTGCCCTTCTTTTCTAAGAAGGGTTGTGTTAATATCTCCTAAGAAATATTGATTCTCGTTTTTAGAAAGACTTTCGTCTATAGAATGACTATAACCCAAATCAAAAGATAATTTTGAATCCAAAGTATCTAATTTAACAACATAGTCAAATCCAACGCCAAAATTATTCCTATCGTTACTATAACCTCCATTTGTTAAATAAGATGAATCTATTTGGGAATAATAATTTGGATAAGAAGATATTAGATATGGGATTGATCTCTCAATTAAAGGATTTCCTCCTCCTGTGTAATATAAATTAAGTCCAATTGTACGAATTGAATCAATTAGATAGTTTGCATTTATATTAAAATTATTATTCTGCCAAACCCATTCTTCCAAGCTTTCTGAACGAAATAGTGTTGTATCTCCTTCTGACTTTGATGTATATCTTTCTTCTCTTTCATTACTTTTATTTCCCCAACGCATAGGAGAAAAGCCAATGGACGTTGTCCACTTATCATCAACATAACTTACTCTGGCAGATCCATAATATTGCAATGCTGTTTGGTAGGATGCTTGTGACCAAACAGAGCCATTAATTCCATAGTTCTGATTTTTCTTAATCTTAATATTTATTATTCCCGCAGTTCCTTCTGCGTCATATTTTACTCCAGGGTTAGTCATAACTTCAAATTTTTCAACCTGGTCGGGAGTCATGCCTTTAAGCAAATCAACTATTGAAGAATAATCAAGTTTTAAATCCCTACCATTATATTGAAAAGAAACTCCACTCTTTCCATTCAAAGTCAATTTATCATCTTTATCAATAAAAACTCCCGGTACTCTTTTCAATAAATCAAAAGCACTTGTAACCGAGGCGGCAAGTTGTTCATCAACATTCATAGTAAGCTTATCTTCGTCAACTTGAATTCTCTCAACCTTTGCCGTTATTTCAACCCCTTCAAGATTTCCAGTATTTTTCATATGAATTTCTCCCAAATCTATTAGTTTACTATCTTTAAATTGTTCAACAGGAATTTTAATTTTATATTTTTCATAGCCAACAAAAGAAAGCTCGAGGTTTAGGTTCTGTTTTCTGACTCCTTTTATAATGAAATTACCACTTGTGTCTGCTGAAACACCCTTATACATATTAATTGTGTCATTTTGTTTATATAATACACAATTAACAAACATTAGATTCTCCTTTGTGATTTGGTCAATTATTTTTCCTTTAATTGAATAGCGTTGAGCCATTACAGGATTAATCATAAAAAGAAGCAAAATGGGGATTAAGACAGAGAATTTTATTTTAATAATCATATTAAATAGGAGTTTAGTTCACTTAAATATGTTAAATATATTAAACTAACATATTTTTTGATATTTTATTGTATAAAAAATTAAAAAAGGACTAAAAAGGATTAGAAATATTTTTTCTAATCACTTAGTCCTTAAAAAATATTTAAGAATTACTTATCAATTAATTACATTCCAATCCCTCCACCCATTGACTTTTCTTTCTTTCCAGTTGCTCTTTCTTCAAAAGCATCTCTCTTTTTGTCAAGAGTATTATTATAATTCTTTCCTATATTAATTTTGATGCCTGCTGTAAACATAGTTGAATTAAATGTCTGATCTTGTTTCCAGCTTGTATTCCCGTAGTTATAATATACCGATGAACCTTTTCTTGATAATAAATTATTTACTCCAACACTTACTGTAAGCAAATCTTTAAAGAATGTTTTGTTGGCGTTTATGTTCAACCCATAAAAACTTTTATATTTATACACTCCCCAAGTACCTCCATTCATATAATATCCAGAAAGAGATATTTTATAATTCTTTGGTAGCGTAAAACTTGAAGAGCCATATCCCATAAATGTAAAAAATTCATTATTGAAACTAAGCCCATCTTTTTGTGAATTATTATTTGTATAGTTTTCACTTAAATAACCTACAATTGTCCACCAAGTTTTAATAGGGATAGAAGCGCTAACATTTAAATTTAGATTATGTGAGTTTTGAATATTTTCAGGCATTGAAAAAGTTATAAAACCATTAGCAGAAGTAAAAGGGATTTCTGAAACAATATCTTTTGTATAGCTATAAGTTAATGAAGAGAAAAGCACATACATAAATGTGTGTTGTAATGAAAAATTATGAGTGTATTGTGGTTTAAGTTCTGGATTTCCTTTTGAATATGTATAATCATTACTCCAAAGAGTAAAAGGATTCAAATTATTATAGCTTGGACGAGATATTCTAAGATTGTATGCAAAGTTTAATGTGCTCTTATCTGAGAAAGAATGAGAAAAGCTAAGATTAGGGAAGAAATTAGTATAGTTTTGAGTAAAGGAACTATCATACTTAACTTGATTGCCCTTAATATTTGTATTCTCAACTCTAAGTCCTAATCTTAAAGAAGTTTTTTGTGAGAAAGATTTTTTCAAAGAGCCATAGATTGCATTTATATTTTCATCGTAAATAAAGTTATTACTCTTGTTTACTTGATTAATATTATCAAGTAATGAAACATAATCATTATTAACTCTTGTGAATCCAAGTTTAAGTCCTGTTTCTAAGCTAAAAGTTTGACAGAATGGTTTAAAATAATCACTTCTAAAAACATAAGAAGAGTAAGTGCTGTTTGTTGAATTATTAATTAATTCTTGTTTATAAGGATTTATCGTGTTTATAAAATAGTTATAATATTTATTTTTAGCACCAGATTTATCTTTCCCGTCATTCCAAACATAATCAAAATTGAAGCTTAGGTTTTGCCCTAATGTATCAAACTTATGTTGATAATTGGCATTAATTAAATAGTTATTAGAATTATTATACATTGAACTTTGAGACTTGTAAGCTAATGAATCAACATAAACCCCATTTCTTAAATTCGAAATAATTGTTGATGTAGGGTAATTGATAGTTGGAGTTGTGTTATTTGAATAGGTAAAATATAATCCAACAGAATTCTTTTTATTAATTTGATAATCTGTTCCTAAATTAAGATTATAGTTTTGTGAAGCCCATTCAAAATTTTGATTTTCAATTGAACGTATTGTATCCAAACCTATTCCTACTTTTCTCTCGGAATTATTCTCCATGTTTTGAGCCCAAGATGTTGCAGAAAAAGAAAGAGAAGAAGTCCATTTATCATCAACATAGTTAACATTAAGATTTCCAATTTTTGAAAGAACTTCAGAATAATAAACATCTGTGCCAAGTGATGCGTTTAAACCTTGATTCTTATCTTGTTTAAATATAATATTTATTATTCCGGCTACTCCCTCAGCATCATATTTGGCAGATGGATTGTTGATTATTTCAAACTTATCAATTTGAGAAGATGGTATACCCTTTAGGATTTGTACCATTGACTTCCAGGGAAGCTTCATGTCTCTTGATTGAAACTGAATTAATACCCCTCCTTTTCCATTTAGCTTTAAATTATCATCATTATCTATTGAAATACCTGGTGCTTTCTTAAGCAGTTCAAATGCGTTTGTTACAGAAGATGCAGTATTTTTATCAATATTCATTGTCATTTTATCGGCATCGAGTTTAATTCTATCCTTCTGGGCAATAATCTCTACTTCCTTAAGCCCTTCTCCTAATGTTTTAAGTTATATGGTCCCTAAATCTATAATATTTCCTTTAAACGAGGAAGACTTAATTTCAATAACTTTTTTCTCATATCCAACAAATGTAAGAGTTAGTAGTAGGTCTTGTTTCTTAATATTTTTGAATTGGAAAACTCCATTAGTATCAGCAGCAACTCCACTGATTTGTTTTAATGTATCTTTTGCATTATACAGAACGCAATTTACAAACATTAAGTTTTCATTTGTGTTTTGGTCAACAATTTTACCTTTTATTGTATAGGTTTGTGCAAATGTACTTGCTGAAAGGCTCAACATCATCGCAAAGATGATGACATATTTTGCAACTATTTTATTTGAATTATTCATCGTTTTCATCAAAAGTTGTTGTTTTTGTGTATTCTACACTTATTATTTTACCATTATCCAATGATTCTGTTTTAATAGCTTCATTGTATTCATTTTTATTGTTCTGAATTTTAACAAACATAGTTACTATTGTTGCTATAATAAATAATGCAACTGCAACAATAAATATTTTTGTGCTTAATCTAATTTTCATAATATTTTCTATTTTTTATTTTCAAATTTTCTTATTCTTGAAGCAACTGATAAATCACTATTAATTGATTTAGGTTCTCCCTTATAAATTAATACGCTTGATCCTGAAAGATCAGCATTTATTGAATTCTTAGCTAATATACCATCAATAACACTTGCCCCTGAGCCATCAAAATTTAGATTTATTGTTTCAAAATTTTTTGCATCAAAATAACTTGCTCCTGATAAATCTATATCACATTTATTTGACTTCCCTGACAATGTTAAAACTGAAGATCCACTTAAATCAATATCTAATTCATTACATTCTAATTTACCTTTTAAAGTACTTGAACCTGACAAATCAATGCTTAAGGTGTTAGTTTTTATATCTTCAAATTTTATTTCTGTTGCTCCCAAACAATTAATCTCTTTAATTGAAGGAGTTATAATTGTGATTTTTATATCTGAGGTTAGTAATTGAACGTTGTTCTTAAGATTAACTATCAATTCTCCGTTTTTAACACCAGTAATAATATATGGGATATGAGCTGAATCAGCTTCTATGATAACTTCATACTTATCTCCATTTTTAATATTTATTTTTAACATTCCCCAAGAAGTTATTTTATCAAATGCAGAGAGCTCTTTTGTAATAATTTCTTTTACTCCTACAGGCTTAATCTCCACATTATTATTAATTCTTCCACAAGAAGCTGATGCCAGTAACGCTAATATATATGTTATTGCAATACCTATTTTTATATAAGTTTTCATTTCTTTTGGGTTTTATATTGTTCATACTCTTTGATTACTTCTTCTATATCAATATTGAGTTGATACATGGATTTAAAAACAGAAGGTAATACAGTGTTTTTAAACTGCTCTTTCCTAACTGATGATATTAAATCTTTTGCATTAGGAGAAACAAAATATCCCATACCTCTCTTATTGTATATAATCTCTTTTTGTTGCAACCAATCGAAAGCACGCATAACAGTATTTGGATTTACTTCATGGTCGGCGGCGAAATCCCTTACGGAAGGAATTCTTTCGTCCTCATTATATTTACCACAAAGTATATTATCACAAACCCTGTCGGCAAGTTTCAAATAAATTGGGTTTAAATCTTGTGTAATCATAATCTTATGCTTGTTCCTCTGTTAATCGTAAATATGAAAGACCAATAAAAAATAATGATATTACTATTCCAATTATATTATCATAATAGGCAGATGGAGAAAATAAATCATTATTACTCATGTAATTGTTTTCATAACCAATTAATATAAAAATTATCCCTGACATAATAGCAAAAACAATAACTGCCACAAAAATAAACAATCCCATCTTAAGTCCTGCATTCTTTTTATAGAAAATAGAACCAAAGAAAAATATTGCCATTAGTAAATATAACATTATAAATACTCGCCAGAAACTATAGAAAATATCTAACGAATTATTTATTACATGATTAAAATCAATTGGCAATCTTAAAATATATAATATTGATGTAATAATTAATGTTCCTAATAGCAAAGACACTACTAAGAAAATAGGATAATAAATAAATGCCCGAACAAATACACACAAAAATCTTTCTAAGTTAGAAACAGGCAGAAGGAGTATTTGAGAACGAGAAGTTTTCTTTGTGTATTCAGTAAATATTCTAAATCCAAGAAAGAAAAACATACACCCCATTAAAATTGGGAAAAAACTTGATTCTATAATATAAAGTACTCCACCTATCAATCCCATAATTGAAAGCATTATTAAGTCAGTCTTCATATTTATCTTAAAATCTCTCTTACAAAGGTTCCAAAATCTTATTATATTAAATTCCATATCTTATTCCTCCATATTGTTTTGGTTAAACAATTCTTTTATTTTTATATTCATAATCTTAGGCTTGTTCTTCTGTTAAACGTAAATATGAAAGACCCAGAAAGAATAATACTAATCCTACATCTATTAGATTTTCAATATAGGTTGGAATTGAGAAATCATTCATTCCAATATACCAGTTATTATTAAAACCCATAATCATAAATATTATTCCAATAATAATAGCAACAAACATTACTATTCCAAATATTAGTAATCCCATCTTTAATCCAGCATACTTCTTATAGAAAATTGACCCAAAGAAGAATATAGTTCCAATTGAATAATATTTTACTATTAAATCTAAAAATGTTCCAAATATTGTTAATGAATCATTCATTCTGGTTGATATATCAACGCCAACCCTTAATAATGCAAATAAACAAGCAACGATAAATGATCCAGCCATTATTGATATTAGCATACAAAGAGGATAAAAGATAAATGCTCTGAATAATACAACTAAATATCTTTCTAAATTAGATACTGGCAATAGAAGAATTTGAGAACGAGACTTTTTTGTTGAATACTCTACAAAAATTCTAAATCCAACTAAAAAGAACATAAATAAAAGCAATAATTGTTTAGCCCCTTCTCCAGTTGAAGCAAAAGCCCCCCCAATTATTCCCATTAAAGAAATAGTTAATATATCAGACTTTAAATGAATAAAGAAATCTCTTTTACATAGATTCCAAAATCTTAGAATGTTAAATTCCATGATTTATTCCTCCTTATTATTTTGGTTAAACAATTCTTTAATCCTTTTCTTGTTTGAGAAAACAGCATTAAATAGTAATTCAATATCAAGATTTGATTCTTGATTTTCCTTGTTTTCTTTTACAATCTCTAATCCTCTAATTGTGTCATCGGAAAATAAAACTTCTTCTTTTGGAGAATCTTGATCTTTAACTCCAAAATAGAGTTTTGATGTTATTTCTTGGTTTGAAGCATTCAAAAGAATATTTCCTTCATCAAGAATTACTATACTATCAATTAAATTATGAAGATCTCTTACTTGATGAGTTGAAATTATTATTGTTGTTTCTTCACTCATTGCACGTAGAATTATTTTACGGAATTGAGCTTTTGAAGGAATATCCAACCCATTAGTTGGTTCGTCCATAATAATTAAATCTGTATGAGTTGCCAAGCCAAAAGCAATTAAAACTTTTTTCTTTGTCCCATAAGAAAGAGCATCCATTTTATGTTTTAAGTCAGTTATCTCAAAATCTTCTAAATAAGAAATAAAGTCTTTTTGAGAGAATTTTGGATAAAAACAAGAATGGGTGATTGCATAAGAAGAAATTGACATCTTATAATTGCAAAACTCTTCAGGAAGGAAGAAAACGTTTGAAAGAAATCCTACCTGACGTTTTTGTGGTTCAAAACCCATAACCTCAACTTTTCCTTCGTCAGGAAACAGTAAACCAGCAATTAATTTTAATAACGTTGTCTTTCCGGTGCCATTTTTCCCTAAAAGGCCATGTATATACCCTTTCTCAATACTGAGATTAATATTGTTGATTACAAATTTATTTTTCTTGTAACCAAATTGTAATTCATTTAACTCTATCATTGTTTTAGTGTGTTAGTATATTAATACACTGCAAAAGTATAATACAAAATTTGATTTCGCAATCTTTTTAACAGTATTTAACTAAATAAAAATAATATTAAATATTCAATTACCTGGATTAAAGATGATTAGTGAAGATGTAATTTTAGCTTATTAGCGAAATAATCTCAGCTTTTATGGATAAAATTTCTAAAACAAAGAAAGAAATTTATAGATTTTCGTTCTAATTATTTTATAATTCGATCTCTTGAAAGCATCCCTTTATCCTTGCCTATAATTCTAAATAGGGAAGGAGCTTTTCGTAAGTTTTTTGATCTAAGAGATGGATTTGACGGAGTTGATCTATGGACTTGTAGTTATTAAGTTCTATGCGAAATTTTATTATTGCTTTTGCTAAATAGAAATCGATATAGGGATGGGATGAAAGTTCTTTTATGGTTGAGGTGTTTATATTTAGTTTTGTGGGATTTATTTTCTCTATTTTTAGATATGGAACAATACTATTATAGAGAGTGTCTGTCATTCCATATACTTCTTTTATTTGTTCTATTTTTACATATCCCCCAAGTTTTTTGCCATAAATATATATTCTTCTGGCGTAAGACGGTCCAATTCCTTTTAGTATTTGAAAATCTAATGAATCGGCTTCATTAAGATCTAAAATTATTAGTGGCTTTGATGGGATTATTTGTGATTTTGATATTGTTATTTCTGTTTTAGTTGTTGGAGATTGAGAGATTGTTTCTTCTTTTTTAGGGATTCTCACATACGGAGACATTTTCTTATATAAGAAGTCGTTCATACAATAAAGTTTTTTAAGGTCTTCCTTACTATAAAACCTACCACCTGCTTTAACATAGTTTACAAAATTATTGGCTTGTCTTTCTGAAAGTCCAAATTCAATTAACTTTGTTTTACTTATATCATTTGGATTGAAGAAAAAAGGTTTGAATTTAGTTTTATAGTTATAATTATCTTTTTTGAATTTATCCCTATGGTTTTTTTCTGGATATTCTTTTTTTTCTGAATTAACTATATCGTCTTTGTCAAATTTTGTAGTTCCTGAATTACTTATGTTAATAAATAAAATGATAGTAATTGTAATTATTACTCCAATTCCAATCCCATATAAAAGAAATATTCCCTGTTTTTGCTTTTTGGGCATAAAGGAATTGGTTTTCTCTGTTTTAATTTTTCTCATTTTGGAAATAACCTTCAATAAACTTCTCGAGTTCTTCCCCATGAAGATTTTTAGCTAAAATATTCCCTTCAGAGTCTGAAATTATATTAAATGGTATATACTGGAAATCATATCTCTTTGTAATTACATTCCCGTCACCAAACAAAGACATCCAAGGCAAAGGGTTTGATTGATTATATTTTTTCCAATCTTCAATTGCTCTATCAATTGATATGCTAACTAAAGTTAAACCTTTTGAATTATATTTATTGTTGATTTGTTTTAAGTGAGGAATCTCTTCTATGCAAGGCTTACACCAAGTTGCCCAAAAGTCAATAAGGAATAGCCTCCCTTTAATATCTCTTTCTGAATATGATTTGCCATTGTGGTCAACAGCATTGAAAACTAATTTTTTTGAAGTTTCTTGAGCTAATTTTCTTTCACCAACAAGCGAGCAAATAATCTCTTTCCATTTATTATCTTTGCTATTAACACAAAGGGTATTAGAGTAATCTAAAAGAGGATTAGTTTTATCGAATTGCATATTATTGATTTGAGGAATAAGCAACATATAAGGAAATCCTGATTGTGGATACTTTTCAATGTATGGCTTATATATTTCAACAAATTTTTGATAACCTTGATCTAACTGCTCAGTTTTGAAATTTCTAAATTCAAGCAATTGATTTTGAATTTTATCCCAAAATATTGTAAAATCTTCAGCATGTTTAGATCCCTTATAACTTGTCTTAATTCTTCCTCCATTATTGTATTCTTCAATATTAGTAAATTTAACCTCTATTGTTTTCCCTTTTTCTAAAGGGAGTGGAACATTAGCATAAAATTTTTCATCACCACTACTTATTTGAAGGGCACATTCTAAAATATCTTTTTCAAAACTAATGCTATCAAGGTCTATGGAAATTTTACCATCTTTGAAATCCGAACTATAAATTATGTTTTGGATAGAATTAGTCATTTGATCAGGACTTGCATAGACAATTGCAACATTCCCATCCCTTACTTCTGGAATTTCTATATTAACTTTTGAATTGCCTGAGCAAGCAACAAATAGAGTAGAAACTAATAATGATAAATAAATTCTGATTTTCATATAAATTCTGGTTTAATAATATGCAAAAGTAGTAAAAACAGAATTAATAAAAAAAAACTAACTGATTAATCGTAAAAAAAGGAGATAACTTAAATAGAAAATAATTCTTCAGCAGATTTTGTTGTATGAAATGCAACTTCTTCCAAACTTATATTTTTAATCTCACTAATTTTTTGAGCAATAAGTGGGATATAACTACTTTCATTTCTTTTACCCCTATAAGGAATGGGTGCAAGATAAGGAGAGTCAGTTTCTAAAAGGATATTGTCAATATCAATTGCTTCCACAATTTCAGCTATTTTTGAATTTTTAAAAGTAACAACTCCTCCAATTCCTATCATAAACCCTAATTCAATAATCTTTTTCGCTTGGTTTAAGTCTCCAGAAAAACAATGAAAAACGCCCTTGAATAAATGATTATTGCCCTTTATTTTATTTTGTAGTCCAATTAAAGATTTGAATACCTCATCAAATCCCTTACGAATGTGTATAACTAATGGGAGATCTCTTTCAAAAGCCCATTGAACTTGCCTTTCAAACGCAATAATTTGCTCATTAATATAAGTTCTATCCCAATACAAATCAATTCCTATTTCTCCGATAGCACAAATATTTACTTTATCTAAAAGCAATTCAATCCTGTTAAGTTTGTCTTCAAATGAATTATCTATTGAAGTTGGATGAAGTCCAAGCATTGGAGAGAACATATTGTCTGTTTTGCAAAGTTCAATCATAGGCTCAATAGATAAAAGATCAATATTGGGCAAAAGGATTTTATTAACATTGGAGTCTTTTGCTCTAATGATTGCATCTGAAATATCTTCAGAGAACTCTTCTGAGTATAGATGAGAATGGGTGTCTACAAAATACATAAATTTATTTTATACAAAAAAAGCCCTACCGAAAGGAAGGGCTTAAAGCATATCAATTAAATATATTACAAACTTGCAATCCTTTTCATACACTTAGATTTAAGGTTTGAAGCCTTATTCTTGTGTATAATTGAGCGTTTCGCTAATTTATCAATAGATGATAATAGCTTAGGAAGTTTTCCTTCAGCAGCTGTTTTATCTTCTAAAGCACGGAAGTCTCTTAACTCATTACGCATTGTTTTTGCATAATATCTGTTAGCTATTCTCTTCTTTTCGTTTGAACGAATTCTCTTTATCGAACTCTTGTGATTTGCCATAATTTTTTAAATATTTAGTACCCCGTAGGGGATTCGAACCCCTGATTTCAAGAATGAAAATCTTGCGTCCTAGGCCAGCTAGACGAACGGGGCGTCTATTGTTATTTCGCGGTGCAAAAGTACAACCTTTTTCTTTATCTCCAAATTTTATTACAAAAAAAAGATATTTAATTAATTAACCTATTCTTTATCTTGTTTAAAATCAAAGCCTAAACGTTTTCCGGTAATTTGTTTTTTTATTGATTGATTTGACTTTATTTCTCCAACTGTTGAAAATTTTACCTCATCGAATGGAGGGGTCAATAAATCAAAATTATTAACATATTCCATAGATGATTTTATAATATTAAGGATTGAATCCTTATTTATTAATGCTTTGTGGAAGCTCGTGTAAAGTAGTCCTATCTCACGTTTGCCTTCAATAAAATAATGGTTATCTTTATTAATAAATATCCTCCCTATTAAGTATCCAATATCCAAATCTCTATTATAGTCGAATGAGTCTGTTAGAAAATTGTATATGTTAATCATTCCACAATAAGAACGACTTTTATCTTCTTTTATGTATGGAATTTTCATTACCTCATGCAAACGAGGAAATTCAAAAATATTTGAGTGCTGTAGAAATACTAAAGTGTCAGATCCAAAACTTAATTTAAATTCAAAATCACCTCGATTCTCAAATTTACAATTTATTATAGGATAATTCTTATTAAGTTCTGAATTAATTTCTTTTGCTGTTTCCTTAAAAATTCCGAATGCTTTGTGGGTATTATCAGCCACTAAATTATTTAATTCGGTTTTTTTCTGAATTAAAGCGCCAATTTCATTACATTCCATAATCGTCTAATATTAATTAAAGATTTTTCATTATAAAAAAGCCCTGATGAATAAATCGCCAGGGCTTAATTTGAATTAATCCGAGAACTATTCAGGATGTATAGCTTCAACTGGACATGCGTCAGCGCAAGTTCCACAGTCTGTACATGTTGTTGGATCAATCTTGTAAATGTCGCCTTCAGATATAGCTCCTACTGGACATTCATCTATGCATGTGCCACAAGCAGCACAATCTTCAGAAATTTTATAAGCCATGACTTTAATAATTTTGGTTTGTATTAGGGTGCAAATATATAATTTATTTCTTAAATTTGCCACAAATTTCAACTAAAACAAAACAAAATATGAACAATAAAAATCTAACAGCCTTATTCTCAAAAGCAATCATTATAATTTTTGCTCTTCTTATCAATTCTTCATGTTCAAGTGGAACAAAAGAAGTTATTTCTTATTACGAAAATGGTAATCCTAAATTAGTTTATTACATAAAAAAGGATAACGGTGTTAAAAATAAAGTGGCAGAAAAACTTTATTATGAAAACGGCAAGCTTAAATATGAAGGAAAATTTGAACAAAATGAAAGAACCGGAAAATGGTTCTATTATTTTGAAAATGGGAACATATTTGCCCAATGTGACTACACCAATTCAAAGAGCGGTAATAATTGGGAAGTAAATAAAATTGACAAAACTAAAATTGTAACAAATAAAGATAAAGTCAAAGAAGTAACTTACTACCCAGATGGTGCTTTAGCAGCCATAAAGATAATATATGATAAATATGAAAAAGAGTATAGCTTTTTCCAATCTTTCCAACTGTTGGAAGAAAGAACATATAAAGGGAATATATTAAATGGGCAGTCGCTATCTTTTTATGAAAATGGAAAAATAAACTCAACAAACTACTTTAAGGATGGAATGCAGGATAGTATTTATGTTTTGTACTACGAAAATGGCTCAACTCAAATTAAGGGTAACTTCAAGATGGATAACAAAATTGGGAAATGGGAATTTTTTAAAAAAGACGGAACAAGTGATGGAGAAGAAATATATGGAGAAGATGGCTCAATACTTAAGTCAAGAAATACTGGGATTAAGTTATATGACAAAGAAGGAAATGAAATAAAAATCTAAAATTATGAAATATGTATAAACTATTACCCTTTTTCTTCATGCTTATTGTATCAACAACAAGCATATTTTCTCAAGCCTTTGAAAAAATTCCACTTGAAAAGAAAACAAGAGAAGTTTCATTCGTTCTTAAAAAAGAACAATTCAAAGCATCTTTTGGAGTAACAAATGAATCGAGAAGACCAAAAATAATCTTCAATGGAAAAACTAACTTCACTTATCATTCAATATACCAAGATTCCCAATTAGAATTTGAAATATTCTCTAATCCCAAATTAGATTTTTCATATTTAGTTATTAATAATTATCTTGAAATAACAATGGGGGCAGATATATATTTAATAGATAAGAATTATCAATTTGTTTATTTAGGTCATCTCCCAATTGGAGCCTACAATAGGATTGGAAATGAAAAAATGAATTATAACAGCATACTACCATATCTTTCTATTTTCTACACAAAAGAGAAGACCTATTTCTCATTTGAAGTACCATTTTTGGTTGTCAATCCAGGAGAAATAACCGAACAAATAATAGAAAGTAGTAAATTACATTACACCCTAATTGATAAAACACTCAAACAAAACCTCGTAGAATAATTAAAATGAAATTTGAAGATATTGAAATAATGTCGCCCGTAGGCTCTTATGAATCATTGATGGGAGCAATACAAGGCGGAGCAGACTCTGTTTACTTTGGAGTAGGAGAACTAAATATGCGTTCAAGAAGTGCAAGTAACTTTACCATAGAAGACCTCCATAAAATTGTGTCAATTGCAAAAGAAAACAATTTAAAAACTTATCTAACTCTAAACACAATAATATATAATGAAGAGTTAGAGTATATGAAAGAGGTAATTGATGCAGCAAAAGAAAGTGGAGTAAGTGCAATAATTGCTTCAGATTTAGCTGTAATATCTTATGCCAAAAGCTTAGGAGTAGAAATACATCTTTCCACACAATGCAACATAACAAATACCGAGGCGGTAAAATTCTTCTCTCAGTATGCCGATGTAATAGTAACTGCAAGAGAATTATCTTTAGAGAAAGTAAAACAAATAACTCAATACATAGAACAAAATAATATAAAAGGTCCCTCAGGGAAATTAGTTCAAATTGAATGTTTCGTTCATGGAGCCTTATGTATGGCTGTTTCAGGCAAATGTTATATCTCTTTAGATAATGCCAACAAAAGTGCCAACAGAGGAGCTTGCCTCCAATATTGTCGTCGCCCATACAAAGTCACAGATATGGATGGTGGGGCAGAACTGGTTGTTGACAACAAATATATAATGTCACCTAAGGATTTAAAAACTCTAGATTTTTTAGATAAAATTCTTGACTCAGGAGTAAGAGTATTGAAAATTGAGGGGAGAGGTCGTTCGGCAGAATATGTTAAAACAGTAACAAGAGTTTATAAAAAAGCAGTGAAAGCCTATTTTGAAGGAGAATTCACACAACAAAACAAGGACAAATGGAATGAAGAACTAAAAACAGTTTATAATAGAGGTTTTTGGAATGGCTACTATTTAGGTCAAACAATAGGAGAGTGGACAGAGAAATATGGTTCGAGGGCAACAAAAGTAAAGGAGTTTATTGGCACAGTTACCAACTATTTCAAAAATATTAATGTTGTGGAAGTAAGACTTGAAACAGGAGAAATAACATTGGGAGACGATATAATAATTCTTGGACCCACAACAGGAGTATATGAAGACAAGATAAAAGAAATAAGAGTTGACTTAAGCCCTGTTGAAAAAGCTGTTAAGGGAGAAATGTTTTCAATTCCAACAACAGAAATAATCAGAAGAGGAGATAAATTATATAAAATAAAAGATGCTCAAATTTAACTATCATAGTCATTCCACTTTCTGCGATGGGAAGAACACCCTTGAAGAAATGGCTCTTTCAGCAATTGAAAGGGGTATGCAATATTTTGGATTTTCGGCCCATAGTCCAGTTCCTTTTAAAAATGATTTTGGACTGCCAACCTCAGAAATAGACAACTATCTCAACGAAACAAAACGGCTAAAAAAAAAATATGAGGACAAAATAAAACTCTTCACCTCGATGGAGTTTGATTATATTCCTAAAATATCAGAAGACATAAGAGAAAGGGCAGAAAAATATAATTTAGATTATATCATTTCTTCAATTCATTTAGTAAGCTCCGAAAACGGATTATGGTTTATTGACGGCTCCAAACAGGAAAGCTACGACAAAGGATTAATAGAATGTTTTGGTGGAGATATAAAAAAAGCAGTAAAAGCTTTCTATTCTCAAACAAATGAAATGATAAGCAAAATTAATCCCAACATTTTAGGACATTTCGACAAAGTAAAGATGCACAACAAAGACCGATATTTTAAAGAAGATGAACCTTGGTATAGAGATTTGGTTATGGAAAGCATAGATTTGATGAAACAAAACAATACAATTTGTGAAATAAACACAAGAGGACTATATAAAGGACGTTCAAATGATTATTTTCCTCAAACCCCTTGGATAAAAGCACTTGCTCAAAAACAAGTAAGAGTAACAATTTCAACAGATTGTCATAAAGCAGATGAGGTGGATAAACTCTTTGTTGAATGTAGTAATCACCTAAAAGATTGTGGACATAAAGATATATGGTATTTTGATGAAAGTTGGAAACCAATTGCTCTTTAATGGAAACAATTGATAATAACATAGAAGTATTAATAACACAAGACGGTTCATCAAGTCTTAGAAGAAAAGATTTGCAGGAAGGTTATCACTCCACTTATGGAGCAATTGCAGAAAGCGTACATATATTTATTGATGCAGGATTAAGGAATGTTGAAAAGCACTCTTTAATAAATATATTAGAAATAGGCTTTGGGACAGGGCTTAATGCACTTCTGACTTGTGAATTTGCCATAAAAGAAAAACAATCAATCTACTATCAAACAATAGAAAAATATCCTCTTTCACAACAAATAATTTCACAACTAAATTATGGGAAACTCCTATCATTAGAAGAAGAATTCTTAAAGATTCATTCAGTTTCTTGGAATGAAAATGCAGAAATAAATAACCTGTTTTCCATACATAAGATTGATAAACCAGCAGAAAATTTAAACTATAAAGCAAACTTCTTTGATATAATTTACTTTGATGCCTTTGCTCCACAGTTTGAAGAAAACCTATGGCAACAAGAAATGTTTGCTAAACTATATTCCTCACTTAAAGAAGGAGGTCTATTAGTAACCTATTGCTGTAAAGGAGATGTAAAAAGAGCACTTAAAGCCTCAGGCTTTCAAATAGAAAAACTCCCAGGTCCAAAAGGCAAAAGAGAAATACTAAGAGCAAAAAAGATATAATTTCAAATGTTTTAACTTCCAAAAAT
>JAQUTD010000018.1:18624-22736 GCA_028709955.1 Bacteroidales bacterium
ACTTCCAAAAATAAAGGAATTGGCGTCAAGTAACATCAAAACACATTACCTCTTCGGATTAAATATGCAAATCCTGATTCTTAGAAGAAAAGCTAACTCAAAATTTTTCCTTAATAAAAAAACTTTTTTCCTTAATAAAAAAGAATTTTTCCTTAATATAAATTATTTTTTCCTTAATCTATTTTGAAAGATATTAAGGTTAAATTCAACTAAAATTTTATTCAAGATAACCTCTGTTATTTTATGATTTTGCATTCTTATTATAAAGCAATTCCAAATGATAATGTAATTCCGTGGTATGGGCTGGAGCCGTTTTGGAAGCCGCAGGTGTAGTTTAGGGATAGGATTTTAAATATATTTGCTGCTCCAAAGCTTATTTCCATATATGGATTTTTGAAGTCGTTGGAAAGTAAATGTACACTAAACTGTTCTGATAGTTTTGTTTTTTTCAATATAGGTAGTTTGTTAAATAGCCAGCGATTGAAGTTATGTGTGTAATGAGCTTCCAGATAATTGCCGTTTGTACTGAACTTATAATATGGCAAAACTCTAAAGGATTCATTCCCAAATATACCTATATGAAATCTATTTCCTTCATAATGCTTGTAATCGGCAAGTGTCATTTCTTCTGTTCTTAAAAATTTTCCACTCTTTGCAATTAAATTTCCTTTTCCAAATTTTCCAAGATTTAAGTTATAATCCATTTTTATTTCAACTAAATCATAGTCTGCCCAGTTTTCTTTTGAAAGCGGAATGGCTTTCTTATAAGTCAAATAGAATGTAGGAAATAAAGATTTTATTCTGATTTTATTTGGTACTGAAGCATATTTCATAGCTGGATTCCAAGATAATTCTCCTTCAATAAGTAAAGAATTATTAGAAGTAAATGCTTTTCTGTCGTCATTAGGAAGTAAAGGGTTATTACTTGTGTAAGTCCCTATATCAGTCCATTTGTGTGAACTGTTATTAACTAAGGCATCTCTTCTTGCTATTTCTGAACCAAGTTTTAGGTTTAGCCCAGTATACAATTCTCTGTAATGAGATATATAAAAATATGTTTTAGAATATAATTTTATTTCATTTTGACCAAAAAGCTCACTGTAAAATGTATTAAAGAAAGGACTTATATGGTAGCCAGATAAATTATTAGCTTCATTTATCCCTGCTTTTAAATATAAAGAGGCGAGTTTCTCTTTATTGTATTGCCAATTTAAAGAAGTCCCAAAACGTAAAGTTTTATCGGAAAAGCCATATTCGGGTGTTGCTGTAAATGATATGGAATTAGAATCATTTATTTCTTTTCTATACCCATAACCGAAATTGATATTCCATCCTTGAACAGTGTTAAAAGAGAAGCTCTTGAAAGCAGATATATTATGAGATGTCTTCTTTAGAGTATTCCTATAAGTATATCCAGTAAGGATATTTGAAAATGAGAATTTATTCATTATTTTATCTCTGGCAATAATTGTGTCAGGATTAGAATTAACCATATAAACACTATCTTTATACTTATAAAAATCTCTTTCAATGTCAGTTGAAGGCAAAGGACTATTTGTTTTCCAATACAAACTATCCTTTTGATTAGCATCTTTATTTATAGATATTAACTCTTTTGAGAACAAATCTTTTTCAAAATCAGGCTTAAAATTAAAATCCTGACTTATTGAATTGAAATCAAGAGTGGCAAAAATACTTATTCCCATAATCTCAATATTGCAATAAGCTCTTTGTATATTAGATGTTGGTTTCCAAATATTGTTTTCGATATTGGTGAAGCTTTGCTTAATATTTATCGAATCAATAAACATAAGATTATTCTCCTTAGTGATATTAAGGTTTAAACTATGAACTCTCCAAAGAGAATCAATAATATAAACATAGCCATAAAAGCAGTTGGAAGCAAGATTTTTTGGGATTACTTTTATCTTATTTATCTTATAACCATTATCTTCAAATGTATCGATTAAGAAATATCTATAATCTGAAAAAGCATATGAACCAACTGGAGAAACAAAAAGCTTGTCAGTAAAGGAGAGCCTTATAAGGTTTTCATAGAAATCCAATGCAAAGTTTTGGCTGAAATTAAAACTGAATTGCTTTGGATCACCACTAACTCTTGAAGAAACCATAACTTCTTTTTTCTTATTTTTATCCTTATATAGTTTTGTTTCAGCTTCTGATGTATAGAAATACCCATCATTTTTCTCATAATCAGCCTTAATAGTTGAATCCATTTCATGCCTTTGAGCCAAGGAAGGTTTAAAACCCAGAATCCTATTTCCTAATGAATGACCTGTGAATTTATAAATAGATTTGGTGAAATTTCTATTTGAATATGTTTGATATTCATTTAAATGCTTTTCTCTTTCCTGAATAACCTTCTTCATTATATCAACAGCAGGATCTTCTCCATATATGATTTCAACAGATTGTAATTCAACATTTTCTTCCTTAAGAGTATGATTCTTCTTTATAGTTTCACCTTCTTTTACATATACAGTATCTTTAATTGTTTTATAACCAACCATTCGATATTCAATAATATGCTTTCCCGCAGGCAAATTAAAAGCATAATAACCTTTTAAATTAGTAGCCCCACCAATATTACTGTTAACCTTATGTACATTTACATAAGGCATTGGTTTTTTGTTCTGGTCAATAATTTTTCCTTCAATTGATTGACTAAGAGTAGGAAAGCTTATAAGGATTGATATTGAAAAGACTAATAAGGTATAAATTTTTAAATTCATTATTTAGGTTTTTGACCATAAGACAACTGAAGACCAATAAAAGTTACAAACATACATAAAAAATACTCTTCGAAATAGGATTAAAATTAAACGCCGATAAAATAAATTTTTACGCCGACAAAATAAAAAGATACGCCGACAAATTAATGATGTTCAACCTCAGCGTGTTCTTCGTTTGCCATCCCGATGTATATTGCTGAAAGTAGGGTGAAGACATATGCTTGGATAAATGCTACCAAAATTTCTAAAAGGCTCATAAATATTGCAAAGAAAACTGGTACTATTGACACTCCATAGCCTAAGGCAACGTTTTGTGAGCCAAAGATAAAGATTATGGAGAGGAATCCAAGTATTATTATGTGCCCTGCTGTTATGTTTGCAAATAAACGTATTGTTAGGGCGAATGGTTTTGTGAATAGACTTAATATTTCAACCACAGGCATAATTGGGAGTGGGAATTTTAGCCACCATGGAACTCCTGGCATATTGAATATATGTTTGAAATAAGCTTTATTGGCACTAAAATTGGTTATTATAAAGGTGAAAACGGCTAAAACTAATGTTACTGCAATGTTTCCTGTTAGGTTTGCTCCTCCTGGAAAGAATGGAATTAGTCCCATTATGTTTGAAAGGAAGATAAAACAAAAGGCTGTTAGTAGATAGGGCATAAATTTTTGATAGCGTTTTAGTCCTATTGATGGAATTGCTATATCGTCTCTTATAAACAAGATTATAAATTCTACAATTGTTTGGGCTCCTTTTGGAGATTTGCCTACACGTTTCTTTGCAATCGACTTAGCTCTAAATACAACTACTATTATGATTAGTGATACAATCAACAGCATTAGGACATTTTTAGTTATTGATAAATCGAAGGGCATTTTTCCTGTCCATTTTCCATTAGAGTCCACACAAATTATCTTTCCCTTAGCTTTTTCTCCATCTCTTTCAACATCTCCCAATCTGTATCCTTTGTAGGAAGCGTGTCCGTGCTCAAACTTACTCGACATAAATATATCCACTTTCCCTTCATTAATTAAAATAACAGGCAGAGGAATTGCAACATCTTTATCTTTATATGTTAGAATATGCCATGAATGAGCATCCCCAATATGCTCCATTATCATTTTCCCTGGGTCGAAAGGCTCCGACTTGTTTTCACTGCTTGACGCAAAGGAGCTAAAACTAAAGCTAAGAATTAAAGTGATAAATATTATTATTCTTTTCATAAATCATTTTTCTATCTATAACGAAAGGGCAAATTTAGAAAATTATTTTCATTATTTCGAATAAAGACAAGAAATTTCTAAAAAAGCAAAGAGAATAACCCTCTCCTTGCTTTTTATATTCTTAAGTCTT
>JAQUTD010000128.1:0-3224 GCA_028709955.1 Bacteroidales bacterium
CTAAGGAGATTAGAAATTGTCATATAAATATAGGTACAGGAAAAGAAATTTCTATTAAAGATTTGGCTTATCTAATAGCTCAAAAGATAGGATATAAAGGTGAAATTCGCTTTAATGAAGATAAACCTGATGGAACAATGAGAAAACTAACCGACCCATCAAAACTCCACAGCTTAGGCTGGCATCATAAAATAGATATTGATGAAGGAATAGACAAAATGTACCAATGGTACCTTTCTTGATTTTTTGTCCACAGATTTATTTAAATTTCTTTCTCCTTGCTTCCCCTTTAGGGGATAGAGGGGTTTGGTTTTCCACTTTTCTCTATTAACTTTTAACTTCTAAAATAATGAATATATTGACAATTGACGTTGAGGAGTGGTTTCAGTTTTTTGAGGATTTGGATTCTGGGGATAGGTATAAGAATTATGAGGTTAGGATTTATGAGAATGTAGACAGGATTCTTGGTTTATTGGAACAGAAGAATGCTAAGGCTACTTTCTTTGTTGTGGGTTGGATTGCTAAACGTTATCCTGATATTATAAAGAGGATTGCTAAAAATTATGAGATTGGTTCTCATTCTATGAATCATAAATTGGTAAGTGGTTTGAATATGTCTGAGTTTAGAGAAGAAGTATATTCCTCATCTGCTTTATTGGAGGATATAATAGGTAGGAGGGTAGAGGCATTCCGTGCTCCTGGTTTTTCGATTGGAAAAAATGAACTTTGGGCATTAGAGGTTTTATTGGAACAGGGTTTTAGAATGGATTCTTCTATTTTGCCATTTAAGTTAGGATCTAATTTTGAATGTAAATCCCCTTTTATTATTGAATTAAATGGATTAAGATTAAAGGAATTCCCGGTAAGTTATAAAAAATTTCTTTGTAAAGGGTTTATTTTGTCTGGTGGGGGTTATTTTCGATTATTCCCATATAATTTAATTAAAACTTGGTCGAAACAAACAGATTATTTACTATCATATATTCACCCAAGGGATTTGGATTCAACTCAACCCCGAATTAAAAATTTATCTCCAATTCAAACTTTTCGTTCCTATTTTGGGCTAAAGAGTTCTCAAAAGAAATTTGAATTATGGCTAAGGGATTTTGACTTTATTGATTTAAATACTGCTGATAAAATTGTAGATTGGGATAATGCAAGGGTTATAAAGCTTACAAGCTAATCCAAAATAAACTTGAAATTTTGTTTTTATTGATTGTTTTAGTTGTGATAAATGTGCTTATAGGTAAAATCTATGTTTTTTATGGCTTGGTTTAAGGTATTGGTATATAGAAACTAACTAATATATTGATAAGTTTTACTAAATAATAATGATTAAAAGTTCTATTCACCAAAAATAATTTTATATCTTTGTGATTCGAATGTAGTATAATATATTTGAATTAATCTATTAACAAATAAAAAAATACGAAATGATGAAAAAAATTATTATCGCAAGTTTATGTGTGTTGTTCTCAGTGGGAACTTTCGCACAAAATCCAGATCAACAAGAATTGAAGCCAAATGAATCATATCTTGTTGGATCGTTAAAAGATAACTGGTTTTTCTCAGTTGGTGTTGGTGCTCAAACCTATATTGGAGAGAATTATACTACAGGTTCTTTACTTGGTCATATTTCTCCCGCTTTTGATATCGCTATTGGAAAATGGTTTACTCCAGTTATGGGAGTTAGAGCTCAATTATCTGGCTTTAATGCAAGAGGTTATAACAATCTTTCTTCTCCTTATGTTTCAGGAAATCCTAATGATGATGGAACTTATGAAATGGGATTTGGTTATTTTAATCTTCATGCTGATTTCTTATTCAACCTTTCAGCTCAACTTGGAAGATATAATAATGAAAGATGCTACGAATTAATTCCTTTCGCTGGATTTGGTTGGGCTGCATTATTAAATGATGGCATTGCTGATAATGAACTTGCATTTAGTGCAGGTATCATTAATCAATTTAGAGTTAATGACAGGTTAGATATTAATCTTGAATTGAAAGGAATGCTTGTTAACCAAAGATTTGATGGCACAACTGGTGGTTTTCCATTAGAAGGCGCACTTGGTTTAACAGCTGGCATATCTTATAAATTTGGTGGTGCAACTGAATTTGTTTGTTGTGCTCCTGTTGAAACTCCAATTGTTGAAAAAGCAGTATCAGAACAAGTTGTTCCTATTAATAACGCTGATGATCAAGCAAAAATCGATCAACTTAACAAAGCTTTAGCAGAACAACAAAAAAGAACTAATGATGCAAATAATTCTTTAAATCAAGAAAAACAAAAAGCAAACAAACTTCAACAAGAAATTGATGCTTTGAAAAAACAAAAAGCTAATCAAGAAGAATGTTCTGTTGGTTTAAAAGTTTTCTTTGGAATTGGAAAAGCTACATTAGATGAATTAAACGATTCTAATCTTGAATATTTTGCTAACAACATTAAGCATTCAAACAAGAAATATTCAATTACTGGTTATGCTGATTCAAAAACTGGTAATAAGGGTGTAAATGAAAAATTAGCTAATAAAAGAGCTCAATATGTTTACAATCAATTAACAGAAAAATACGGTATAAATAAAGATTTATTAACAATAAGTTCTGCTGTTGTAGATCCTAAAGGAAATCCAGCATTAGTTCGTATGGCTGAAGTAAAATAATTTATTAGTCCCTACACAAACTAAAGAGGATGTAGTCATTGATTACATCCTCTTTTTTTGTTGTCTAAAAGTTTAGAAATGAGATTAATCATTTTTGAAATATATCTTCTAATATGAATTTTTTTTATACATTTGCACTTTATAAAAATTTATTATTATGGAAGATGAAACAAAAACTTGTAAGAGTAACAAGAAAGTAAATTCAGCCGCAAGCAATGGTGGATTTTATGGTTTAGGATTTATTGGAGCTGCAATCTATTTTATTTCAAATGCTGCCACTTTTGGAGCAGGAGTAATTGGGTTTTTGAAAGCAATAGTCTGGCCAGCATTTCTGGTTTACGAAGCTTTTAAATACTTTGGATTGTAAGGATTTATTCTAATATGATTTAAGCAATTATATTAAATCTTTTAGATAGATTTATAAAACCAAATTTCATCAAGAGGTTAAAGAAGAGGCATCAAATAAGTATTAAAGTCATTTAATATTATTGATTTGTCAATATTTCCTATAATTGATTTCTTGTTGTATTTGTATACATTGAACATTCCGTCGCGATTATC
>JAQUTD010000128.1:3324-4722 GCA_028709955.1 Bacteroidales bacterium
CAACATAACTATACTATGTTGGCAACATATGAGTGATAAGTTGGCAACATAATGAATTTAAATAAGGATAAAATATTAAAAATCTAAGATATGAGTTACAGTTATAAAGTTAATAAGAGAAAATTCAAAACCTCTGATGGAGAAGTTAAAGAAAAATATTATGCATGTGCTAAAAGGTATCGTTTAGTTGATACAGAACAGTTAGCAAATGATATTTCAAATAAGAGTTCCTTAACTCCTGGAGATGTTCTTTCGGCTCTATATGCATTAAGTGGAGTAATCAAAGAAAATCTAATGATGGGCAATACTGTTAATTTGGATGGAATTGGAACATTTAGTCTTTCAATAACAAGTGATGGGGCCGATGATCCAAAGAAAATAAATGCACGTTCCATAAAAGTTAAAAGGATATGCTATAAATCGGATAGAGGTTTATCAAGAGGAGTTAAAGAAGTTGAATTTGTTAAAGAAAAGAATCCTCCAAAGGGACTTGTAATTAGAAAATCAAAGTAAAATTATTTGGTGAGAATTTAAAATGTCAAAAAAGAAGAAAAATAAGAACTTTTTGAAGGATTTGATTAATGTTGCAAAAGCAAAGCAACGTGAGGAAGAAATTTCCCTTCATTCAAAACCAATCAATCATTCAAGGGTTTCTAGAAATAAGAAAAAATATTCAAGAAAGAATTATAAAATAAAAGTAGGGGAGTAATTAAATATTATGATTCGTTTTGTAATTAATATTTGCTTTTCTGGCTTGTGAATGTTGATATTGGCGTTTAATTCTATATAGCTTTCCATTTTTTCTTAGTTTGGCACCTGTTTGATGAAACCAAAAAGGAATATCTTTTTCAATACATTGCTCCCTGATATTTAATATCCAATCATAATCGCATTCTCTTGCTTCATTACCCGATTCACCTCCAGCAGAAACCTCTTCAATTGAGCTATCAAGATAGGAGTTAAGATTAATTTTTTCTAATAATGGAGCGCAAGTGATTAACTTATGTTTTATTGGAAGTTTTTTAAGGATAGGAATTCTGTAATCAGCCATTTCTTGATTTTCAACAGTAGAGGCAATCACAACATTATCATATCCATCACCCCAATCCTCTGGTAGTTCAACCATAAATCTATCAATTCGTTTTGTTATAATAAAAAAGGTAAGGTCACTTCGAGTTTTAATAATTTCCCATGCTTGCTTTCTCCATTTGTCAGCACCTTCAACAAAAAAATCTGAAGTAAAGCAAGTATAAACAATTTCAGCGGAAGGGATTTTATAAGATTTATCTCTTTTTCTTTTTATTGGGAGATTAAAATTAGCTGTCTTTCTAACCACATAGCTATCTTTTCCATGTCTTTCATCTTGCCGATAAACATAGCAATTTCTACACCCTTCAC
>JAQUTD010000129.1 GCA_028709955.1 Bacteroidales bacterium
AACTATCTTTTCCATAAATATTTAGAGAATTATTATTGTAAAATTCATCAAATCCTTGAGCACTTACTCCCACAAAACACAACAAAAAGAATAAAAAAATAAATATCTTTGAAATTTTATCATTCATAATCTTTTAATTTATTGGAAATTCTAAATTATGTTCAACAAAGTGTGCAAGATAACTATTATTATTACTAATATCTATTAGTTTTGCATATTGATATGCAAATATTGACATATACCAATCCTGCTGAGGATATTTATTATGACTATGATCTCCCAAACAAAGTTCTCTCCAAGCTCGTGGATTAACATCTATTGGGACCTTTAGAGAAATTCTATTCTGTAAATTTACAATAGTAGGTACAACCAAATCATTTTTTAATTGATCGCCTACAAATAATACTGACACACCAAGAGGTGTTGGTTTTAGATGTATTCTATTTGTAGTTTCTTTTAATAATTCAACATATGGCACAGCTGTAGTTATGTTAGAGAATAAACAATCATAGACATCCTTTTTTGACAACCTTCTAACAACTTCATCTGCTCCCTCAAAGAAATCATTAATTACACTTAATGTATTATAATTTGTTGTAATAGGAACGACTTCACAATCCCAAAATGACTGATCACTTGGAGATACATTTATAACATCTGAAATATTCTTTATTATTTGATTTCTATTTATATGCATAGACATAGGCGGAATATATAATCCAAATATTATTTCGTTATAATTAATATCTTGTACATATAAATCAGAATATAACAAATATTTATTATTCATTGATGAAATTACATTGGATAAAAATAAAGTATACTTATCTTTCAATATAGCAACATCAATTTTTCCATTTTTATTCAAATCTAAAGAGAATGAAATTGTTCTTGAATCATAAGCTATAGTATCATAATCTTTTTGTTTATCTACAACAGCATAATTAAAATAAAACTCCATTGCAGTCTCTTTATTACAATATATCAATTATTCAATTTAAGCACGAGTATTCTCAATCCTATATAAAATCCATAAAGACAAATTAAATTAGCATTATAATAAGTACTATTCTCTAATTCCTAATAATAACTTTAACTTTAAGAATTGATCAATAAGTTTAAGACTATATCAATAACCAAGTAGCCTATTTTACAACCAATTTCTTAGTTATTTTTCCTTTATCGGTAATTAAGTTTACAACATAATTACCCTTTGTGAGAGAGCTTATATCTATTATAGCTTCTTTTTTGTTAAGTGTTATTGCCTTTGCTTTCTTTCCTAAAGCATCGAAAAACTCTATTTCTTTTATTATGTCTTGACTTTCTACATTTAGAGTATTTTCAGCAGGATTTGGATATAGCTTTATTTTATTATCAATACTTATTTCTTCCTCCAAACTTGCTGTGTCTACTCTTGCAACTTTAAGGATTGGTAGAAACTCTATAAAGGTCTTTTGAAATATATTATATACTGAGTCATCAGCAAAACGTACCCATTTATCATCTTTCTTTAACCAAGGACTTTCTTCAAACCTACAAGCAATCAATGTATCAGTTACTGTTGCCCATGGGTCTGAATTATCATAGTTTATACCAACAAAAATTGTATCGTAAGGTAATCCTCTTGAGCGAAGTAGATTTCCTAAACAATCCGTAGAATCATATAAACTCCAAGTGCAAGGATAGTTAATCGCGAAGCCATATTGATTATACGAAGGAATATCGCCAGCTAAATAAAAATCACTTGCTGGTATTTCATCAAAGAACCAATGTCGTTTATATCCATTAGAATCTGGGGCATGCCAAGGATACAATGGTGTTTGTCCTAAATCATTAAATCCCATGTCCATTATACGAAGAAATATACTTCCATTCATAGAAGGACTCATCGTTCCTGCAATTTTTATAGCTACTCCAATTACTACAACTGTAGAATCAAAATGATAAGGTTGTGCAACTGCTTGTACTTCATATTGATTCCTTCCTGATACCGTACCTTGAATTAAGCATGGGTATTGCCAAAAAGGATAGCAGCTATCACATATTTTTGCTTTCATATTGTAATATTCAAGATCTAAACCCATTGGGCATTCACTTATATCATGTGGATGAAATACTATTGTATCATATTGTGTTTGTGCATCTATTTGCAATATTGCAAATAAAAATGCTATTGATAAGATAAACTTTTTCATATCTCCTATTTTATTGTTTTAATTATCTGATTTCTTTAAACATTTAACTTCTATTTTTTCTACTCTTGGTATTAATAAATCCATCTTATGAATTATTGTTGTATTTCCATAATAGTAAAATCCTGGAGCATATGGATACATTAGAGCAAAAGAACATGGGAATAAATTATCAAATTGCGTAAAGCCATTTATTTCTCTTTGATGAATTGTTTTAATATCATATTTTCTACATTGACTAAGAGAGAAATTATCTGTTTCATTATCTAATAATCCTAAGTTAGTTCCAACATTTCCAATAAGAGCAAAATTGGTTTTGTTGTATCTTAAAATATTATTCCATTTTTGATAAGAGAAAATCTCTTGTGGTACATATAAATAATTTGTTATATAGTTACCAAAAGTTGCAGTGGGATAAATATTTTCATACATATCCACATAGTATAAAATATTATTAATACCATAAATATCTTTTTCTTTTAAAAGTAGTAGATGATCTATTTCTGGAATATATTCTATGTCTTGCATATTAATCTGCTTTATATCAGAGTCAACTAGTGATGAATGAATAAACTGACATGGTTCTTCATCTAAATTAACTTTTGTAACTATTGTTCTTATTTGATTCCCCAAAGGATATTCACATGCTACATGAGCTATTGCTACATTATCTCTATCTAACGCCTCTAAATTAAAACCATAATCAGCGTGTGATATATCTGAAGAAGATAAATCGATGTAATTTGTTGTATGGTTATTAAAATCATTTTTACCGAATTTTCTCAAAACAATATATTTACTATGACTTGTTAATCCTGTTATTATAGGATTAAAATAATATGTAGAAGCTAAACAAATATAATTATCAGTTATTACTAAATCTTGAAACTCTTCGTATTTATATCTATCAATAGAATCATTATCATCTTGTGAATACCAATGCCTATACAGACTAAACGGATTTACTGAAGGAAATGCAGGATTTAATACTGTTTCAGTGATTTTGTATCCAATAAAACAATCATAATAATTTGTATCTGGATAAACCCAACAATCAGGAGTAGGATTTGGATTGCTTTTTAGTGGGTGAGGATCTACGGGAGCAACTGGGCACTCATAAGGCGGATCGGAATAAAACTGGCTACCTATTCCTACAACCATTCTTTCTCCTCTACTATTAAGATATGTCTTTATTTTTCTTACAATGGTTGTAGTAGGTATGCGAGAATAGTTATATTGTATATTTCCTGTATTATTAAATAAATCTGTTATACTTACATAAGCTATAAATCCTTGAGTAGAACCTTTAAAATATTCATCTACTTTATTCATATATCCACATAAATATATAGAATCACCCATTATCGAAAAATCTTTTACTTTTAATTCATCTGATATGTCTGCAAAAATAGGTAAATATTTATCTTGTTCAATTAAATAAAATCTATTTCTTTCGCTTCCTTCTAATTTAGTTAGAACTATATGATATCGATCCTTATATTTTAAAATCTTTTGAGTGTAATCAACTACTGACTCACTCGCATCAATTTCATAAGCTCCACTAATAATATTATATGGAGAAATAATCTGTGATTTTGAGGGTTTACTTACTATTATTAGGCTTGAAGTCAATAAAAGGATAATCAATATTTTCATTTTCATAAGCTTAATTTTTTATTAGGTTAATATTGTTTTTAGGCTTTAATGCAAGAAATAAATAAGAAAGGAAGGGATTGAATTTGCAAAGGAAATATAATGCTATAAGAATAACATAAAGAAAGAATAGGAAATTATAAACAAAAACTATCATAAAAATATGATTTATAATTCTTGGCAAATATAGAAAAAATTTTCTTATAATGTAAGAAAAAACTCATAATAAATGTTAAATATAAAATAAATTGTTTACTTTTTTAAATTTCTTGTTGTTCTTATTAGTGTATTAGGAAAACAAAAAAATTATCTTTTGCAAAAGAATTATCCTAAAAACAAATGTTATTAATCTTTTAAAAAGCCGAAAGGAGGTATGAAAAATGGCTATAGGTTATGTGATTCAACTTAAGAAAATTACTGTAGGTGCTCTTCCTGGAATGAAATTCATTGCTCGTATTTTTAGAGAAAAGAAGATTTCTCAAAAAATGGTGGCTAAAGATATTGCTGCTCGTTCTGCTATGAGTATTGGAGACGTCTTAAATGTTTTGCAAACTCTTCAAGAAGTAATTGCAATCTATCTAAGTGAAGGAAAATCTGTTAAACTTGATTTGCTCGGAACGTTTTATCCAACTATTAAGTCTAAGGCAGTTAACACTAAAGAAGAAGCTACTGCTGAGATTATTGAAAAGATTGGAATGAGTTTTTATCCTACTGTTGACCTAAGAGAGACTTTGAGCAAAGCTGGTGTTAAGTATATTGATACAAACATTAAGGGTGTTCAATACAAAGACTCTGTAGTGGAAGAGTCGTAAGGCTTTTCCAATGGTTTAAATGAATAAAAAGAGATTTCTTTTTCAATGAAAA
>JAQUTD010000130.1 GCA_028709955.1 Bacteroidales bacterium
GCAGAAACAGTTGTTGAAGACACTGTTGAAACAGAAGCTCAAAACGAAATATCAGCTGAGGTTGAAGAGCCAAAAGCTGAATAATTGTTAAAAATAATTCTTCATAATGATTGCGAAGACCGTATTCTTTTATTAGAATCGGTCTTTTTGCATTAAATAATTTTATATTTTTGAAAAATGAATATCAGTGATTGTTTTTATTTGGGAAAGGTTGTCAAGCCTTTCAGCTATAAAGGAGAATTAGTTCTCTATTTTGATGTTGATCAGCCAGAAGAATATTTAGATATTGAAGGTGTTTTTATTGAAATAAACACAAGGTTAGTTTTTTACCCCATTTTGTCAATAAGAATAAATGGGAACAAAGCAACCGTTAGATTTGAGAATATTAATGAGGCAGATAGTCTTAAGTTAATAGGCAAAAATCTTTATTTACCCTTAGATCTTTTACCAAAACTTGAAGGCAATAAATTTTACTTCCATGAAATAATTGGGTTTAAGGTTATTGATAATGAAAGAGGAGATATTGGAGAGATAGAATCAGTTATTGAATACCCCGCTCAACCTCTTTTTTCAATTAATTTTAAAGGAAAAGAAATTTTAATTCCAATAATTGATTCAGTTATTGAAAAAGTTGATAGAGAATCTAAACTAATGTATATCAATGCTCCAGTTGGGTTAATCGATCTATATTTATCGTAAAATAAAAAATAATTATTGATAAACGATAAAATAATTTGTTTATAAGAATAATTTATTGTTACTTTGCATCGTTAATATTACAAAATATGAAATCAAATACTAATATAAAATTTTTAAAAGCAATTAAGATAGGTTTTGATGTTGCCATTGTAGCAATGTCATTATTCCTTGTTTTCTTTATTTGCATTGTTGTATTTGACATATCATCAATTTATACAAATTCTTCTGTAAGTACAATTTTAGCTAAAGTTACACCCACAGAAAACACAATAACAAAAGATTTTATTATTAATTCGCAGATAGACAATATTACAGTATCCTCATATGTAAATAGCTATGAAATGGTTTTAGATATGAAGAGCAGTGACTTTAGCCAAATCCCTGTTATTTATAAAATTATCTTTTTAACAGCTCTCAATCTTAATCTTTTCTTTATAATTTTTGTTTTTTACCAAGCAAGTAAAATTCTTAAAAGTATTATTAGAGGAATAAAAGAAAGTAAGCAGGTAATTCAACATTATATATTTAACAAGAAAAATATAAGACGATTTCAATTTATAGCGTATGGATTTATGGTAATGCCGATAATAGAATTGGTTATATATTTTTCAGATTCACATTTTTTGTCAAAATATTTTTCTATCAATGGATTTAATTTAAAACCAATTCTTGATTTAAGTTCAATCTCTTGGGATTATATATTTATTGGTTTGTTATTTATATCTCTTATTGAAATAATACGTAGAGGAATTGTAATTCAAGAAGAAAATGATTTAACAGTATAGGGCTTGAGAAAGGTAATAGAGATATGGGAATAGTAGTAAATTTAGATGTGATTATGGCCAAAAGAAAGATTGGTTTAGGAGAATTAGCCCAAAAGGTTGATCTTACTCCTGCAAACCTTTCAATTCTTAAAACAGGTAAAGCAAAAGCAATACGTTTCTCAACATTAGAAGCTATTTGCGATGTTTTAGAATGCCAACCAGGAGATATATTAGAATACGATAATAGAATAGATAATAAAATAGATAATACAAATATCAATTTAAATAAAAACAAATAATTATTCACCAAAACAAACAAAAAAAATGAAAAGTAGATTTTTCTTAGTATTAGGATTGTGTTTAGCAATTGCTACTACAGGATTTTCTCAAATTGGTGCAGCTTCTTCAAAAAAAGCAATTAACCTAAATGAGGAAATTAAATTAGATGGAAAAGTTCGTTATGGCAAACTTGCTAATGGACTTACTTACTACATCAAATCAAACAAAAAACCAGAAAATAGAGCAGAATTTCAAATTGCAGTTAATGCTGGCTCTGTTCTTGAAGCTCCAGACCAGGTTGGTTTGGCACATTTTTCTGAACATATGGGATTTAATGGAACAAAACAATTCCCTGGAAATTCTTTAATAGATAATTTAGAAAAAGAAGGAATCGTTTTTGGTCGTGAAATTAATGCTTATACAGGATTTGACCAAACTGTTTACATGGTAACTCTCCCAACAGATAAAAAAGAATTATTTGATATGGGACTTAAGATATTAGACGGATGGGCATTTGGAATGCTAATGACAGAAACCGAAATCAATAAAGAACGTGGAGTTATTATTGAAGAATGGCGTATGGGACAAGGTGCTCAAGACCGTTTACGTGCAAAAACTTGGCCAACTATGCTTAAAGGTTCTCTTTATGCAGAACGTCTTCCAATTGGAACATTAGAAAACCTACAAAATTTTAAACCAGAATCAATTAGAAGATTCTATAAAACATGGTATCGTCCAGAAAATATGGCAATTATTGTTGTTGGAGATTTTGATGCTGACGAAATGGAAACAAAAGTAAAAGATTATTTCCAAATGAATGATGCACCTTCAACTCCTTTCAATCGTCCAACCATAACACTACCAAGCAATAAAGAACCTCTAATTGCAATTGCAACAGATAAAGAAGCAACAAGCAATTCAATACAATTTTTCTACAAACACCCAAGCAAACAAATTAAAACTATTGGAGATTTTCGTGAACAATCTTTAGTTTATGGTTTATTTGAACAAATGATTAATTCTCGTTTACAAGAACTAACTGACAAAAAAGATTGTCCATTTATGTATGCTGGAGTTGGTTATGGTAATTTCTTGGCACGTCCAACAGATGCTTATATGGCATTTCTTTCTGCAAAAGAAGGAAAAACAATGCAAGCAATGGAAGCTGTTCTAACTGAAAACCAAAGAGTACTTCAACATGGTTTTGTTCAAACAGAATTAGATAGAGCAAAAGAATCTTTATTAATTGCTTATGATAAAGCAGCAAAAGAAGAATCAAAAACAGAAAGTAGTAGATTGGCAGCAGGATATGTTGATAACTTCTTAGAAGGAACTCCTCAACCTGGAGCAAGAATTGAAAACAAATATGCTAAGGAATTGATGGATGATATCAAACTTGAAGAATTAAATGCATTAGTTGGAAAATGGATAACAGATGAAAACTTTGTTGTAAATATAACAATGCCAGAAAAAGCAGGTATTAAAGCTCCAACAGAAAAAGACGTATTAAAATTGGTTGAAAAGGTTAAGAACTCTAAAACTAAACCTTATGTTGACAATGTTAAAACAGAACCTTTCTTAGCAAAAGAACCAAAAGCTGGAAAAGTTAAATCAAGAGTTGACAACAAAGAATTTGGTTTTACAGAATTAGTTCTTTCAAACGGAGCAACTGTAATTCTTAAACCAACAACATTCAAAAACGATGAAATAATTCTTAACGCATGGTCTGAAGGTGGTTCTTCACTATACCCAGACAACAAAATGATAAATGCTCAATATGCTCCACAAATTATTGATGGTAGTGGTATTGGAAACTATGATAACTCACAACTACAAAAATTCTTAAAAGGAAAAACTGTAGGAATTATGCCTTCAATAGGTGATTTAGAAGAAGGATTCACAGGAAGTTCATCTCCAAAAGATTTTGAAACACTTCTACAATATCTATATATGTATTTTGAAGTTCCAAGAAAAGATAAAAACATATTAGACAAAGAAATATCTAATCTAAACACTCAAATTCAAATGGTTAAAAATATGCCAGAATTTGAATTCCAAATCCAAATGTTCAAATCAATGTATCCAAACGATAAGAGAACAATCCTACTTCCAACAGAAGACCAAGTTAAGAAAATGAACATAGATGAAATGTATCAAATCTTCCGTGAACGTTTCTCAGATGCTTCTGATTTCACCTTCACTTTCGTTGGAAACTTTGGAATAGACACAACAATAGCATTGATTGAAAAATACATTGGAGGTATGCCTTCAAAAGGAAAGAAAGAACAATGGTTAGATAAGAGTACTCAATTTGTTAAAGGATCAATTGATAAAACAGTTTACAAAGGAGAAGCAGATAAAGGAATGTTAGTTCTTGCAACCAACAAACCATTTGACTGGAATGAAAAAGAAACAATGACAACAAGAGTTTTAGGAGATATCCTTGACATTAAACTAACCGAAACAATTCGTGAAGAATTAGGCGGAACCTACTCACCAATGTTTAGATTAGAGTATGATAAATACCCAAAATCAGAAATAACAGTATTGGCAATGTATAGTTGTGACCCACAAAACATAGATAAATTAACTTCAGCAACATGGGGAGTATTTGATAAAATTATGTCAGAAGGACCATCAGACTTAGATTTAGCAAAGGTTAAAGAACAATTAATCAGAGCAAGAGAAACACAATACAAAGAAAAAAATAACTTCTGGGGATCATTTATAAAAGGATCTCGTTGGTATGGCAATACACTAAAAACAATTGAACAATACAATGCAGCTGTAAACGCAGTAACAAAAGAAGATGTTCAAGCAATGGCTAAAAAATATCTTGACCACAAAGATAACGTTAGAGTTAGTTTGAAACCAGCAGCAATGCAACCAGCAAAATAAGAAAAACTAGAGTAAAAGAATAAAATTCTTTTAGAGGTAATCTCATATTTGAGGTTACCTCTTTTTTT
>JAQUTD010000019.1:0-8182 GCA_028709955.1 Bacteroidales bacterium
CCAGCATTTCTACTGTTCCTTACAAAAGCAATTCTATAATCTCCAACAAATTGACTTAAATTAACAACATATTCAGACCAAACAACCTGAGGAATAATGGTGCTTGGCATTATTTGTGTAAATAGAGTAGTGTCTGAAAAATCATCAATATCTCCATTTGTTGTAACATCATAAATATAAACTGATAAATCATTTATATAAGTTGCGCTTGAATTTTCTGTATTATATCCTTTTGCCCAAAATTTTAATCCTTGATATCCATATAAAGAAACAATAGGAGATATTAGCCAATCAGAGTTCATACTTGTTGCTGTTGTGCCTCCATACATTTGAGCAGATTTTGAACCTGAGTGAACGTATCCAGCTGTTGTTGTACTTCTCCATTTGTTAGCCGAAGAACCACCATTAATATTCATCCAACAGTATGGTCTTGCTTCAGTATATAATCCAGAACTGGTAAACCATGTGTTCTCGAACGATTCAGTCCAAGGATATACAGTTACTGTTTCACATTGAGTTGCAAAAAGTGGTCTTTCTAAAACAATAGAAGTATCAGTTCCATTACATAAAGCTTGTATATAAACTTGATACATAGTGCTTGGAAGTAAGTTTTGAACAGTGTGAGGATTTGAAAAAGCTTCTTCTTGATGCCAAACTGTGTCATCATAAGCTTTATAGTTTATTAACCACGAAGCTGCACTGCCAGAATCAGTCCAACTTAAATCCATTGATGTTGTAGTTGAACTTAAACGAGTAATATTTGTGATTGGAAAACAAGTTATTGGCGTTCCAACATGAATATTACCTATATGTAAATCATTATCTCCACCGGTAACTGTTGATTCTCCGTAGAAAGCTATCTTGATTTGTCCTGTGTATGTTCCCAATGGGATTGTTATATGTTGACCTTCTCTTGGTATATTTCTATATACATAATTTGTTCCAAGAGTATCCCAGATTATTGCATTGGCTTGTGACCATGTAGCCCCATTATCTGTGGAAATAATAACCATAAATATATCATCTGAAGTACTTTTAGCTTCAATTGAATCTCCATTCCCATAATCAGTCAGAGCTAAATTAAAATCTAATTGATAATTAGAATTCCCTGCTCCTAAATTAATAGTTGGAGTAACTAACCAATATTTAGCAGCTGTTCCGAAAATATTGATTTTTGCATGTGGTTGATTAATCCCATTATTTGTAGTTAATCTACCCCAGCCTGTAGTTGTGGTGGTTGGAGCCGTACCACCAAAAACCGAGGAGGCTAATCCTGAGAGTTTAGTCCATCCACTTGGCGGAAAAGTGGTGTTGTAAAAGTCTTCATACAATAATGTCTGAGACCATCCTTGAATTGCAAATAGACATGCAACAAGGAATAAAAAGAATTTTCTTTTCATTTTCATTTGTTTTGTTAATAAATTGATTTCTATCTAATAAGTATATTTTTCACACTATCTCATATGCCAAATAAACAATTTTGTTAAGTAAAGATTAATGGCTATTCTAATGAAAGATACACTATAATTTAACGTGCAAATTTACAAAAAAATATACCCTTTCCATTTAGCTTTGTTAGATTTATTATTTAATAGGACTTTAACCATAATTTCCCTAATTATAGAATGTTTAAAAAAAATATTATTTTGATTTGCTTTAAGGTGCCGTAATAAACTGTAGGTAAATTAATTAATTCTTTTATTGTTAAAGTATATTTGCAATTTTTTGAAACCATTGATGAATATTCGTTATAAAAAATGTCTAAAATATCAATTGTGAATAAAAAAAATATACCTTTGCAAGCCCAAAATTTACAACCATTATATTTCAATAGTATTTTGTTGGAGATTATTGAGAAGTTATTTATTTTTTAATTTCATCTCTTTAAATTTATGAATACAAGAAAAAACAAGATCAAACGTTTCTTTATTAAATGGGATTTTGAAAAGATTTTAACTCTAGGTTATACTTCAAATGTTCCTCAACGAAATCTATTAGTAGGTTACTTGTCTTATATAGTATTCGGATTAATTCTTATTTCACTTCCTATTTCACATAGAGTGCCGATTTCATTTATTGATAATCTATTTAATATTACATCTGCTGTTTCAACTACAGGGCTTGCAACTGTTAATATTTCTCAAGCCTATACTTTTTTTGGTCAATTTGTGATTCTTCTCCTAATTCAATTGGGAGGATTGGGATATATGACTTTAACTTCTTTTATGATGTATAGTCTTACTCATCATTTCATGAGAATTAAGAATGGAGTGATGAGGGCAACTTTTGCAATTCCAGTTGAATTTAATATGCCAAATCTTGTTAAAAATATTGTATGGTTTTCACTAATATTTGAATTTTTAGGTACTATATTGTTATATATTTTATTTAAGAATGAAGGCACTAATCTCCCACTGTGGAATGCTGCTTTTATTAGTATTTCAGCTTTCTGTACTGCAGGTTTTAGTTTATTTGATAATTCATTGTTGATTTTTAATACAAACTATGGTGTTAATATTGTTGTATCTATTTTGTGTTATGTTGGAGCAATGGGCTTTATTGTTTTAATGGATTTTACTAATAAAATAAAGATTAAAAATTATAGGGTTACATTTACAAGTAAGGTAATTCTTGTTCTAACTCTCGGAGTAACTTTAATTGGGACATTACAGCTTTTTTTCTTTGAGCCATCTATTTCTCATTTTGGATTAGGTCACAGGCTTATGGTTTCAATTTTTCAATCTGTTTCTGCAATGTCAACGGGGGGGTTCAATACAGTAAATTTAGGTGAATTTGGTTTAGCCTCTGCTATGACAATTTCATTATTAATGTTTGTTGGAGCATCTCCATCTGGAACAGGTGGTGGTATTAAAACTACAACTCTTTCTGCAGTTTTGGCATTTATTTTTTGTAAGTTAGGAGATAAAAGGGATATAATGATAGGTAAACACCGATTGCCTACTTACAGGGTTGACACTGCGTTAACCAATATTCTTTTTTATGGTCTAATTCTATTTGTTGGAATATATGTTCTTACTTTCACTGAAAACTTTAGTTTAAGTCAAATTGTTGTTGAGGCCTCATCAGCACTTGGAACAGTTGGATTGAGCACAGGAATAACAGCAGAATTTTCAGTTATAGGCAAAGTTGTTCTTTGTGTTTTAATGTATATAGGACGAGTAGGGGTTTTGGCTTTTGGAACGGCAATGCTAATTAGAATGTCTAAGAAAGAGAAAAATATTGTTAGTAGTGATATTTCAGATATTGCAGTATAAAATTTTTACTGATCTCTTCTTATTTGCCTTTTCAATTATATCTGTCCGATAAATTCTTTGATAAAAGAATTTAAACAAAGAATAGTGAACCACTAATCAAGAAAGGAAATATTTAATCTTCATTTAAATCTCCATATCATGCCATGAAATGAGCAACATCATGCCATGAAATGGACAACATCATGGCATCATATGACCAACATCATGCCATGATGTTGACATTGAAATGAAGAAAAAAAAGTTCAGTACTAAGTTTTTGTAGTTTATAACTTCATTTAGATTAATCTTATCTAAGTTTACAAAAAAAAATGCTAAGAAAATTTTCTTAGCATTTATAAAATTGATTCGTTTTGTTATTTAATTGGGTGATCTTTGTGGAATATTTTTAATCTTTCAGAAAGTTCAGGTAATAACTCGTTTGGAACTAATGAAACACATGCTCTAGCACCTTCGTTTCTTTTGCTCCCTGTTATATCTAAAGAAATAGCACTGATACCATAAAAAACCAACTCATCTAACATTTCAATTCCTGTCATTGTTGGATAGGAAAAAGTGAAATAGAATCCATCTGCAATATCAACATCCAAATCTTTATCGTAAACAATATTAAATCCATTTTCAATAAAGGCTTTTTTCATTATTTCTGCTTTCCTTTGATATTCCAATAAGTCTGTTCTGAAATTAAATGTTCCTTCATTACACGCTTTAAAAATTGCAGTTAAGGCAAATTGTGCTGAGTGAGCCGTTCCTGATGTTAAGGCGTAAAGAGAACCAAACACTATTGCTTTCCCGAAATTTCTTTGCCCAAAATATTTTTGAAGTGTGTCGGATTCGTAATTAAATAGCTCTGGACTAATAATCATTACAGCTATTCTTTCACCTGCATAAGAGAATGCTTTAGAGCCAGAAATTAGTAGTATATATTTTTTTGCCCAATGTGATGCTGAAGGTTGGAAAGGAGCAACTGAGGGTTGTGAATAGTCTTTTCTGAAATCCATTCCAAAATAAGCAAGGTCTTCAATAACAATTACATCGTATTTATTTGCTACTTCTGCAATTATTTGAAGTTCTTTTTCATTGAAACAAAACCATGCTGGATTATTTGGAGAAGAGTAAAGAAGGCATCCGAAATCCCCTTTTGATAGGTATGACTCTAATTTTTCTCTTAATTTTTCTCCTCTAAAGTCATAAACATCAAAATGTTCTGTTTCAATACCTAAAATTCTACATTGTGTTTTTTGAACAGGGAAACCTGGGTCAATAAATAGAACTTTATTTTTTTTAGGGTCCATTCTTGAGATGGTTAGAAATGATGCAAATCCTCCTTGCATAGAGCCAACTGTTGGAACGCAACAATCTTCAGGTATATCAATATTAATAAAATTTTTGACAAAAAGAGATGTTTCGTGTTTTAATTCTTGTGTCCCGTATATGTCTGGATAGATTGCTGCAACACCATCTTTTAGAGATTGAATTTGAGCATCTAATCCTATTTGGGTTGCAGGGAGACCTGGGATACCCATTTCCATTCTTATGAACTTTTGTTTTGTTGCTCCTTCTACATCGTCAATTATTTTTTTAACTTCACGAATAGAAGAAGCTCCAACACTTTGAATTTTGTTTTTTGCTAAGATTCCTTCAATAAGGTCTCGGTCAAATGGTATATTTTGCATAAATCTAAGTTTTAGAAATGTTTATATGTTGAATTATGTGTTTAATATTTGCTGTTATTACCACCTAAGGGACTAATATTATTTTGATTTATATTATTGTTTTGATTTTGTTGAGTTCTTATTTGTTCATATTTTGAAGTGTTAGCAGGATTGATTTCACACATTATTGCAATCACTTTTTCTTTTTCGTTTTCAGGCGCTCCTTTAAAAATTTGAACAATTTCGTCTGCTTTTGCATCTACAAATTGTTGTACGCATATTAACTGTGTTTTTTCACGATTAACTCTTTGAAGTGATTCTATTGCTGACAATATGCTGTTTCTTGCCTCTGGCTGATTATCTCCACTCATTCTGTCAAGTCCCATCATATGATAATTATACCAAACATCATGCATTTGTCGATATGCTCCATTATTATAGTTTTCACTCATCCAATACTTATTTTTTTGATTTTCGTAGGACTTCCATCCTTTTTGAGCTGATTTTTGAGCTGCTGTAACAATATTTTGACAGGTTTGAAAAAATTGCATTCCTCCGTTTGGAGAGAAAGAATCTGCATCTAAGGCAAGAAAATAATATAAATAGAATGCGATTGTTGATGTAAGATTGTCGTAATAAGTGTTTTGTTCAAATTCTAACGATGCCCCTTCCTGATATTTGAAGAAATAATCTAACTCTTGTGTATTAAGCATTGTTGTTGTGTAGGAAGTATTATAGACAGGACGTCTAAGCTGAATATTCATAAAATCGGCTTTGAAATCTTCTTGGGATGAGTGTTCTTTAATATTTATTGATATTGAACCTTCTATTTTCTCTTCGGTTTTATATGTATAGTTAGTCCATTTTCTGTTGTTCACAAATTCATTAATTGCTTTTTGCATATTTTCGTAAATCTTCCTATCAGTACCCTGGATTGTAGTACTAACACTGACCTGAACCTTAAATTCTTGGGAATATAAAGAAATACAAAAGATAAGTAATGAACAAAATATCAAAAATTTTATTTTCATAATGAAATAAGTTTATTAACTATATCTATGGAAACTTCCTCTTTTGTTTTAAGTTGAAATTCTTCAACCTTTAAATCTTTATCGATTATTGTAATCTTATTTGTTGAAACATCAAATCCAGCTCCTTGGTCATTAAGTGAATTTAGAACTATAAAATCAAGATTTTTCTTTTTTAGTTTATTAATTGCATTATCAATTTCATTATCTGTTTCAAGTGCAAATCCAACAAGAATTTGATTTTTAGTTTTTGTTTTGCCAAGTGTTGCAAGAATGTCAATGGTAGGGGTTAGGGTGATTGTTAAATCTTGCGAGGTTTTCTTAATCTTGTTTTTTGAAGGATTTAATGGTCTAAAGTCTGCAACAGCTGCTGATAGAATTGCAGCATCTGATTGTGGGAAATATTTTGTTGTTTCTTCTAACATTTCGGCAGCAGATCTTACTTTTATAAGTTGGATATTGGGATTGTTAACACATAAATGAGTTTTTCCCGAAATAAGAATAACGTTTGCTCCTCTAACTGCTAATTCATGAGCAATACAAAAACCCATTTTCCCAGAGGAATTATTACCAATATATCTTACTGCATCAATCTTCTCTTGTGTTGAGGCTGCAGTTACAATTATTGTTTTATTTTTTAATTCTAAGTTTTTTGAATAGAAGTTTTCTATTTTTCTTACAATTTCTGAAGGTTCTTCCATTCTCCCTTCACCATCATAACCGCAGGCTAGATTTCCAGTTGTGGGAGATATAATATTAGCTCCTAATAATTCAATTTTTCTAATGTTTTCTTGTGTAACAGGATTATTATACATTTTAGAATTCATGGCAGGAGCAACAAATAAGTCTTTGTTGAATGCCAAAAGACTTGTTGATAGTGTGCAATCAGCAAGTCCATTAGCCATTTTACTTATTATATTTGCTGTTGCAGGTGCAACAATAAAACAATCAGCCCAATCTGTTAGTGAAATATGTTCTGTTGTATATTCTTCCTCTTTTGAAAACATATCAACATAAACTTTGTTTTGAGAAAGAGTTTGAAGAGTTGTTATGGTAACAAATTCAAGTGCATTTTTTGTTGTAACTACTTTAACTTGACAATTTTTCTTTATTAATTCTCTTATCAATAAAGGAGTTTTGTAAGCGGCAATTCCTCCACTTATGCCTATAAGAATTTTCTTACCAGTAAGCATTATTTATTTTTTTGATTTTTTTGCTTTTGCTTTTTCTTCTTTTGATTCTTGTGCTTGTTTTACTTCTAATATCAATTCATTGATAGTTCCTTTACCATTTTCGTCATTTCTATACACTAATTGGTCGTTAAGGTATTCTGCAATTGCAATTAATGTTGGTTTAGGAAGTTGTTCGTAGTAACGAGCAATTTCAATTTGTTCTCTGTTTTCAAAAATTTCTTCAAGGTTATCATTTTGAGAAGCAAATTCTTCTATTTTACGATAAAGTTCTTGCTTAAGATCTTGAGCAATTTGGTTTGAACGTTTTGAAAGCATGCTGATTGCTTCGTACATATTTCCAGTCATTGTGTTAAAATCACCACTATCACGGGTTTGGGTGGTTTTATCTGCCTTTGTTCTTTTGTAATCCATTTTATATCTTATTTATTTAATTCCTTTATACACAATTCGTTTATTTTTTTCAATTCATCCAATTTTGTTGATTCAGGATAAAAAGCTAAAAATTTTTGATAATCGTTCACAACTAATTCAAATCTTTCTTTTCTTTTGTCTGAGATGCTATTTTCAGCAAATTTATATCCAGCAATTATTATATAGTATAACGCTTGTTCTCTATATTCTGATTCGGGGTATTCATTTAGAAAAGTTTTTAAGGCAAATTGAGCTGATTGATATTTACCAGTTTTATAATAATTATATGCAGTTTCGTAATCTTTAGTAATAATTTTATTTCTTAATACTTTCATGTATTTCTTTGCATCTAAAACCCTTTCTGAACTTGGATATTTATCAATATAGGATTGAAATTGTTTCAAAGATTCTTTTGTTAGAGTTTGGTCTAAGGAGTGCTTAGGCGATTCTAAATATTTACAATATGCTGCTTGAAAAAGTGCTTCTTGTGCATCTTTGGAATAGGGGAACCAACGAACAAAATTTTCAAATTGATAGCCTGCTGAATAGTAATCTTTTGAACCTAAAAGACTTTTTGCATAATACATATTTACACTCTCAGCTTTGTCTCTTCCTCGATAATA
>JAQUTD010000019.1:8282-22073 GCA_028709955.1 Bacteroidales bacterium
AATGAACAATATTTTATTTGTACTGATAATGGATTACCAAGTATAGTTTTTGAAGGCTTAAATCCAACAAAAATTATTGGAATTACAAATACTTATCAAGATTCTTCCTACTATACTTTTTCAGCCTTTGATTTGTTTTGTAAAGTTGCAGCAATAATCTCGTATAATACTAATATTGACGAATTAGGCTTTCAAATTCCAGAATTTATTAAGAAAAATATATTAAACCCAATAATATATGATGATAGTATCCTTTGTACTGTTTTTCACGTTGATAGTTATGGAAATGTATTTCTAAATTTGACCATTGATGAATTTCTAAAAAGGATAGGAAATAACGGTTTCTTAATTGAAGTTGAAAACAATAGAGTTGATAAAATTTCAAAATCATATGATGATGTTAGAATTAATGCACCTTTACTTACGGTTTCTTCATCTGGAAATTTGGAATTAGCTATTAATAAATCTAATGCATCTGAACTTCTTGGTTTAAAAATAGGAACCTCTTTAATAATAAAAATTACAAAGAAATTGTCTCGGAAATAAATTCAATAGCTTGAATTGATCTTGGAGTTTGGATATCCATTAATCCACTTTCAATTCCATACACCTTATTATTAATTACAGCTTTTAGTTTAGTATAGGGGAAGGTGTTTACAAAAGATGCTGAATCTTCTTTTCTGATAAAAATGAAATCTGGTTGTTGAAAAAATAATTCTTCTGTTGAAAAAGACCAATTAACACTTTCTTTAGCAATATTGTTGCCTCCTGCAATTGTTATTATTTCATTGATATAAGTATCTTTTCCTGCCGAAAAATCACCTCTAGGACCAAATCCAACAACATAATAAACCTTAGGTGTTTGAGATTTTTTTTTCAAGGATCTATTTTCTTGAATCTTCGTTTTAATTTTCTGAATCTTCGTCTTAGAATCTTGTATTAATTGATTAGCTTTTTCCTTTTTATCTAAAATTTCTCCTAAAATTTCAATAACTTCATACATTCCTTCAATTGTGTTAGTTTCTTTAAATGAAATTATGGGAATTTCTGCTGACTCAATTGTTTGGAACATTTTTTTTGTGAATATTGAAGATGTTATAACAAGGTCAGGGCGCATAGATATTATCATTTCTAAATTAGTATTATTAATTCCTCCGACAGATTTAATTTTTTTTGCCTCTGGAGGATAATTACAAAAATCTGTTCTGCCAATCAATCTATCTCCACATTCAAGATCAAACAATATTGAAGTTATGGCAGGAGAAATAGAAACAACTTTTTTTGGTGTTTTTTTTATTGGTACTTTTGTGGAAATGATATAATTTCTTTTCTTCATATCATTTTCTGATTTGTTGCATGAAATGAAAATTGATAAACAAAGCAAGAAAGAAATTAGAATAATATATTTAAAAATTTTCATTGTTCTGGATGATTATATGCTTGTTATCTATAATTTTTGCTTTTATTTTAAATAGCTCCTGGATGTTTTCTTTTGTAAGAATTTCTTCTGTATTCCCGAAATATTTTAGTTTTCCATTCTTAAGAGCGAGTGTTTTGTTTGAGTATTTAAGAGCAAGGGTGAGATTATGAAGAATTATGAAAATTGTAGTATTATTTTCTTTATTAATTTTTTTTAGGAGTTCCATTATGTCAAATTGATGATGAATGTCTAAGGAGGAAATAGGTTCATCTAAAAGCATTATTGGCGTTTGTTGGGCAAGTGCTCTGGCTATCATAACTCTTTGCAATTCTCCTCCACTTAATTGTTTGATTGACCTGTCTTTAAGATGCCATGTATTTGTTTTTTCCATGCATTGCTTAACAACTATCAGGTCTTGCTCAGAATCAGTTTGGAGAAGTTTTTGATAAGCCATTCGCCCCATCATTACCACCTGAAAAGATGAGAAATCAAAAAGAAATTCTGTGTTTTGAGAAACAACTGAAATATGTCTGGCTAAAACTTTTGGAGTATATTTATTTATAAGCTTATTATTAATTTTAATATTTCCTTTTGTGGGTTGAAGACTATTTGAAATACATCTTAATAATGTTGTTTTTCCGCTTCCATTTGTTCCAATAACAGAATAAAAACCACCTCTTTCTAAGGTGAAATTCATATTTTCAATAATATTTTTATCCCTAACCGAATAGGAAATATTATTAACTTCCACAATTATATCATTCAAATTATCTTTCATATTATGGATTAAGTTTCTTTTTAGCGTTATATAAAAGATAAATGAAAAAAGGTGCCCCAACAATTGCTGTTATTGAGCCTATAGGTAATTCACTTGGTGCAATCATCGTACGTGAAATTATATCCGCTAAAAGCATAAAAATCATACCTCCAAAAATAGAATAAGGTATAATCCTTCTATTGTCCGCTCCAACTAATAATCTTATAATATGAGGTACAATTAATCCTACAAAACCTATCACTCCACAATATGAAACAATTACACCTATCATTAGTGTTGAAAAAAAAAGAAGTAATTTTTTAGTTCTTTCAACATTCACACCCAGGCTTCTTGCACTATCTGTCCCTGTAAGTAAAGCATTAAGATCACGTGCATATATTCTTATGATAATTATGCCAACAACAACAAAAGGCAACACAATTGCAATATCTGAAAATTTACTACCAGACATAGATCCCATAGTCCAGAAAATAATTTTATCCATACTATCCTGGTTAATAACCATAATAATTGATATTAGAGCTGCAATTAGGAAATTTATACTAATTCCAGCCAATAGTAGTGTAGTTATATGAAGACGATTTCCAACTGAGGCTATTCTAATAATTATCCAAACTGTTAGCAATGCAAACAAGAAAGCAAAACTTCCAATTGAAAAGAAAAAAACATCAAATCCTAAAACAATTGCAATTGCTGCTCCCAACGAAGCCCCCGAACTAATCCCTAACGTATAGGGATCCGAAAGTGGATTACGAAAAATTGCTTGATAGGCAGCTCCACAAACAGCTAAGCCTGCACCCGACAAAACACACATAATCACTCTCGGCAAACGAAGGTTTTTAATTATATATAATGAATTTTCGTCAAAAGAGACAATGTCAACACTTCCTAAAAATAGTCCTAAGAGCATTAAAATAAAAACAACAATTGTTAATATGAAATACCAAAATATATCTTTTTTCATTTTTCAACAATTTCATTTGCTTTATCCAAAGCTTTTGAGATATGATCGAAAATATATTCTTTTTCCAAGTATTTCATAAAACCAGATTTTTCTAAAGTAGCATAAACCTCATTACTAACACCTGAAAGAATAACTTGAATTTTTTCTTTTTTTGATTTTTTGCATAACGAAGCTAAGTTTTTTAAACCAGTTGAATCTATAAAAGGTACTTTTCTCATCCTAATAATTCTAACCATAGGTCTATCCTTTGTTTCATAGCTTATTTCATCAAATCTATTTGCAATTCCAAAGAAGAATGGACCATCAATTTCGTAAATCTCAATTTTACTTGAAAGTTTTTCAATTTCAACATCTATTCCCTCTTGGTTTTCAGTTCTTTTAATCTCATTTTCAATAACTTTTATCCCTGAAGTATCCATAACTCTTTTAATAAATAGCACTGCAGCAATAAGAAGCCCAACTTCAATGGCAATTGTTAAGTCGAAGATGACAGTAAGGAAAAATGTGGTTAAAAGCACTAACACATCAGAAATTGGATCCCTTAATATTGAACTAAAGGAACGCCATTCACTCATATTATAAGCAACAAAAACCAAAATCCCAGCCAAGCAAGCAAAAGGAATATATGCAGCAAGTGGCATAAGAAAAAGAAATATTAGGAGCAAAAAGAGTGAATGAATTATGCCAGCCACTGGAGTTCTTCCTCCATTATTAATATTAGTCATTGTTCTTGCAATTGCACCAGTAACAGGAATTCCTCCAAACAAAGGAACAATTATGTTTGCTATACCCTGACCAATTAATTCTGTGTTTGAATGATGCTTTTTCCCTGTAACTCCATCAGCAACCATAGCTGACATCAAACTTTCAATTGCACATAACATGGCAATTGTAAAGGCGGGAGCCAAAAGCAAGCGGATAGAAGAAAAACTAATTTCAGGAGTAATAGCTGCTGGAAGTGCTGAACCACCTGAAAGTTCAGGATATTTATTCCCAATTGTTGCAACCTCAAGACCAAATTGATTTTTCAAAATAATTGCAAAAATAGTACATACAAGAATTGCTATCAAACTTCCAGGAATTCTTTTTGTTACCTTTTGCCATGTAAAACAAATGATTAGAGTGGATACAGCAATTGTTGTTGCCCATATATTAATGGTAGAAAAGTTTTGAAAATATAGAGCCCATTTGTCTAAAAACTCAGAGGGAACTATTAGAGAAGCTCCATCAAGAGCAGTTAGTCCAAAGAAATCTTTTATTTGAGTTGAGAAAATTACAACAGCAATACCTGATGTGAAACCAACAATTATTGGATAGGGCATAAACTTAATAATATCACCAAGCTTTAATATACCCATTAGAATAAGCATGAAACCAGCTAAAACAGTAGCAATTATTAAACCATTGAATCCAAATTCAGCAATAATACCCGCAATAATTACAATGAATGCACCTGTTGGACCACCAATCTGAACACTTGAACCTCCGAGAAATGAAACAGCAAAGCCTCCAATAATTGCAGTAATTAATCCCTGTTGTGGCGATACTCCTGAAGCAATACCAAAAGCAATAGCTAAAGGAATTGCAACTATACCTATAATTATACCAGCAATAAAATCTTGAATGAAAAGCTCTTTAGAATAAGACCTATTTTTAATTAGCTGATATAGTTTAGGTTGAAAAACCTCTCGGATATCAAATTTTCCCATCACAAATTTTTATAATTAATAAAATAAGACTGCAAAGGTATAAAAATTTAATGTCTTGAATACAATCTTTAAAAACTAAAAACATCAAGTTTCGTTGAATTTAGTCTTAATATATTTCAAAATAGATTAAGGAAAAAAATATTTTTATTAAGGAAAAATTATTTTTTATTAAGGAAAAAAGTTTTTTTATTAAGGAAAAATTTTGAGTAAGCTTTTTTTGTCAGAATCAGTTTAAAATAGAAAAAGAGGCTGACTCATAATTCACGAGACAGCCTCTCAAAGTTTTTTATAAAACTTTATTCATTAACCATTAATATAACATTATTTCACAATAATTTTCTTAGTTGAAGTATGGTTTTGGCTTGATATTTTTATGTAGTATATTCCTTTATTTAAGTCTTGAAGGTCAATATTGAGTTTGTCCTGTTTCGCTTTTACACTATATGTTTTAAGTTCTTTCCCCAACATATCATATAATATTACATTGGCATCAGTTCTTAATTCTGTAATTTCTAATGTAGTTTTATTGCTTGCAGGGTTAGGGTAGAGTTTGACCTGTATGTCTTTAACATTTGGTTCATTAATTTTTAAGAATGTCACACATTCAGGAGAGCTTGTTTCTGTTTCTTGATCATTTACAATTGCTGATATTTCGTAGCAGTATTCAGTTGATTGATCTACATCGTAATCATTAAATGTATTGGATGATACTGATGCTAATAGTACTTCATTACGATAAATACGATATCTCTCTGAATTTCCTTGCCAACTAATTTGTATGTTATCAGATTGTACTTGTGATATAATATTGCTAGGTATTTGAGTTGTGTAAGTTGTTAAAGTGAGTGTAACAATACTGTCACAACCATTTGCAGTTTGAAGGTTTTGAGTAAATGTTCCAGCAGTAGTTTCATTAAATTCATAATTATTATATGTAGAACCTACTAAAAAAGAATCGATTATATTTGTTATTATTGGTGTTCCATCGTTTAGTATATTGGTAAAATAATTCCAATTTGTTGCTGCTTGATATTGAGCAATAGAATTACATGGTACATATATTGGAGTTGTATTTGGAAGAGGGTGGAAAGTATTGTCAATAATTGATGGTGGATTAGTTGCTAAACATGTAATTGCTGTTATATTAGGGCTGTACCAGAATGATGCATAATCTAATGAAATTAATGAACTTGGAAGGGTAATTGAATCAAGTGAAGGACAAAATGCAAATGAATGCTTTCCAATATGTGTTATAGTGTTAGGAAGAGAAATTAATGTTAGTGTTGAACATGAAGCAAAGGTATAATCATTTATAAGGGTTATAGAGGAAGGTATTGAGATTGATGTTAGTGAATTACAATTAGAAAATGCAGAATTTAATATTGATGTCACACTATTAGGAATAATTACTGATGTTAGACCTGTACAATAACTAATTGCGTAATTATATATATTCGTTACTGAATTAGGAATTGTTAATGCTCCAGATTTTCCTCCAGGGCAACAAATTAATGTGTCAAATATTTTATTGTAAAGTATTCCATTATTTGAAGCATAATTTGGATTTTGTGGGTCAACATTTATTGATGTCATGCTTGTACATTGATTGAATGCATAATCTCCAATATATGTTACAACAATTGAAATATCCATATTAGGTAATGATGTACAAGCTCTAAATGCATCTGCTCCAATTGATGTTACACTTTGTGGAATAGTGATGGAGTTTAGTGAAGTACATCCAATGAATGCTCCAACACCTATTGTTGTAACTGTTGTAGGAATTGTTACTGATGTAAGGTTATTACACATGATAAAAGCATATGGATCGATTGAAGTTACATTATATATTATTCCGCCATGAGGAACTGTTGATGGAATATTTATTACTCCAGAGTAAGCAGAAACTGTATCTCCATAAGAATAACTTTGAAAAGTAACACCAACTGTCAATGGTGTAGAGGAAGTAATGTTATAATAAATTGTGTCTCCATCACCATTTAATTCATAGAAGTCATGTGCTTTTGAACTAAAGCTTATCCCCAAAAGGATTAATGTAAAGATAAATAATTTTTTTTTCATGATATAAAAATTTAATTTGTGAAATTTACTCTTATCGCCTATATAGACAACAAAAATTAAAAAAAGTAACCATTTAAAGCTGATTTTTTTTATTTTTTTCTTAAAAAGGAGTATCTTTGCACCCATATTTAATATTTTCATTGAAATAGGATGCTTAATAGACATTTTCTTAGAGCTAAGGTTCTTCAATTGCTTTACGCTTTTCAACTTAACGATTGTTCTGATATTGAAGGACATAAGAAAAAATTGATTGATAGTTTTCGTCATCTTGAAGATTTACAAATTTATCTATTTTCTGCCTTAATGGAATTTCATTCTATTTGTGAGGAAAGAATAGAGGACAATAAGCAAAAGATGTTGCCTACTGTTGAAGATTTAAATCCTAAGTTAAAGTTTTTAGAAAATGATTTATTCAAAATCCTTTTTGAAGATAATTCATTAAATGAAAGAATTAAGAAGTTAAAAATCAATTGGTCTGAAGATAGAGATTTGTTTAAAACTATATTTAAAAGGTTCATTAATTCTGATTCCTATAAGAATTATATTTCTTGTGATAAAGGTGATTTTGGCTCTGAGAGATTAATTTTGGTTCAATTGTTTAAGAATTATTTAATTTGTAATGAGCAATTTTTTGACTTACTTTGTGAAAAAAAATTGGAGTGGGAGAGTGATTATGATATAATCGCCCAAAATTCACTTAAACGATTAAAGGAATATGATGGACAATCAGAAGATTTTTTTAATGAAAGTTTTGACAAAAACTATATAACCAGTATGTTTCTTAACACTATTAACAACGATGTTGAATTTATGGAGTTGATTAATAGTAGAATCCAAAATTGGGATATGGATAGGGTGGCATTAATGGATATAATTATAATAAAAATGGGGCTAACTGAGTTATTATATTGTCCTGAAATTCCTGTTAATGTAACTTTGAATGAGTATGTTGAACTTGCAAAAGAATTTTCAACTCAAAAAAGTAAGTTATTTGTTAATGGATTATTAGACAAGCTGATGGTTGATTTACGTGCCAAAGGAAGGATTAAGAAAATTGAAGCTAATGAAGATGAAACTGAAAAAATTAATTTAATTTAGGAAATATGGTTAGAAAGTTTTGTTTTATTATAATAGCTGTATTAGTGCTTTCAGTTACTTTTTTTTCTTGCAATAAAAAAGAAAATATTGTTTCTGCTGATTTAATAGAAAACTCAACTTCTATAAAATTTGATAAAGATTTTATAGATTTGGGAAAATTGACTTCAGGTGAAGTAGTAACATGCAGTTTTAAATTTAAGAATACAGGTAAGCATGATTTAATAATATCTTCCGTTACTGCTAATTGTGGTTGTGCTGTTGCTGATTTCCCTAGGGAACCAATTTCTCCTAATCAAGAAGGTCAAATTACTGTAAGATATGATTCTGAAGGTAGTGCTGGAATTAGAATTACAAAGGAAATCTCTGTTTTAGCAAACACAAGTCCATCTACCACTAAATTAAGGATTGCTGCAGATGTTAACTAATTAATATAATGCGTTGTTAATTAATCTTATAAGTTAAAAATAATAATTAAAAAAAAGAAAAAATGAATTTAATAAATGTTTTATTAATGGCTCCTTCAAGTGGAGGTGCTTCTGGTTCTGGTTGGAGCTCTATTCTTATGCTTGTTGCTATCATTGTGATATTTTATTTCTTTATGATACGTCCTCAATCTGCAAAAGCGAAGAAAGAAAAACAATTTCGTGAAACTCTTCAAAAAGGTCAAAAAGTAATCACTATTAGTGGACTGCATGGAAAGGTTGTTGAAGTTAAGGAAACAACAATTATCCTTGAAATTGCATCAAATGTACAAGTTGAAATTGAAAAAACTGCAGTTGCAATTGATATGAGTAATTTAAACACAAAAAAATAGAATTATTTAAGTGTAAAATATTGAAATGATTTGAAAAACATTGCTCTTACTGGTTCAATTGGAAGTGGAAAAACTTTAGTTTGTTCAGTTTTTGAACATATTGGTATTCCTTGTTTCAATGCTGACAATCATGCTAAGGAATGTTATTTTGATAATGAATTTCTTAAACAAATTTCAAAAGAATTTGGTGAGAATGTTGTTAAAAACAATGTATTGGATAGAAATGAATTATCAAGTATTGTTTTTCAAGATAGTGATAAATTAGACAAACTTAATTCTATGGTTCATCCTAAGGTGCTGGAGAGTTTTTCCCATTGGAAAAAATATCAATCAGCACCTTATGTTATTTTAGAAACAGCTATATTGTTTGAAATAGGTTGGGAAAAGAATTTTGATAAAACTATTTGTATAAATTCACCAAAAGAAATTTCTATTAAAAGAGCCATGAGTAGGGACAATGTAAGCAGAAAATCCATTGAGCAAAGAATTAATAGCCAAATGCCAATAGAAGAGAAAATTAAGAAATCAGATTATATAATTTTTCACGACAATATAACAATGCTTTTACCCCAAATTTTGAGTATTCATTCCAAAATTATAGCAATATAAACTTTGGTTCAATGATTTATTATTTTGACAAAAAAAGAAAATGATTATGAAAAAAATATTATGTTTAATTTCAATACTATTTATTAGTAATACTACATTTTCTCAACTGAGTGTTGGGGGAATGCCAAAAACCTTTATCAATAAGAATTTATCGAGATTTATTTCATCAACAATTGAAGTATCTCAACCGGATTTAATAAGTATAAAAGAGGAAGATGATTTAAACGATAATACTTTTAAAACTCGTAGATTTGGAGTTACCATACCAGTTGGTATTGACCTTTTTGAAAAAGCTGATTTTATTCAAGTTGATAAAGGTAGATTGTGGGTTTTAAAAATAAAATCAGAAAACGCTCAAGCCCTAATTTTATATTCAAACAATTTCTATATTCCTATCAGTGGTGAATTATTTATTTACAATTCAGATTATTCACAAGTTATTGGAGCATTTACTTCCCTTAATAATAACGAATCAAAGACTTTTGCAACAGAACTTGTTTATGGGGATGAAATTATATTAGAATATTTTCAACCAAATGAAGTTAATGAAAAACCATTTATTAATATTACTGAGATAGGATATGCATATAGGGATTGTGAATATGACATGACTAAATATACTGATGAATATGGAGCTTCTGGTTCATGTAATGTGAACGTTAATTGTACTGAGGGTAATAACTATAGAAATGCCCAAAGAGGTGTTGTTAGACTTCAGGTTCGTTTCGATCAATACAATATTGGCTGGTGTACAGGTTCTCTTGTTAATAATACTTCCAGAAATCTTGCCCCTTATATTCTTTCTGCTGCACATTGCATTGAAGGAGCTAACCCAAATTATTATAGTTATTATGTTTTTTATTTTAATTACGAAAGCCCTGGATGTTCAACTACTTCTACAGAACCAACACCTAAAACTCTTTCAGGTGCATCAGTAAAAGCTCAGGGAGAAAGTTCAGATTTTGTTCTTTTTTTATTAAATAATAATGTCCCTCAAAATTACAATGCATATTGGAATGCTTGGAACGTTGCAACTACACCTTCTCAAAGTGGTGTAGCTATTCATCATCCAGCAGGAGATATTAAAAAGATTTCAACCTATACTTCAACTCTTCAAGATGCGTCAACTCATTGGAAAGCACAATGGGTTCAGACTGCAACAAATTATGGTATAACTGAAGGAGGTTCTTCAGGATGTCCTCTTTTTAATACATCAAGCCAAATTGTTGGAACACTAACAGGAGGATCTTCATATTGTACTGCCCCGATTTCTGATAAAAATGATTATTTTGGAAAACTATCTTATTCATGGATATCAAACGGAACAACAAATGCAACAAGACTAAAACCATGGTTAGATCCAATAAATAGTGGAGTAACTCAATTTAGAGGTGATGATTATACTACTTATCTTTCAATTGATAATATTGATGATAATAACCAATCATATTCAAAAATTTATCCTAATCCGACAAAAAATGAAATAAATATAAGCCTATTAGCTCAACCTCACCCTACAGATATCATTATCTACGATGCACTTTTAAGAGAAATTTTCTCTCAGTCAATCCCTTCAAATACAACTAATTTTTCAATTAGTACAAATAACTTAAAATCTGGTTACTATATAGTAAAATTCAATTCATTAGAAAAATCATGGACAAATAAACTAATTATTAGTGAATAAAACTATAAAATGGAAGAAGAAGAACTCCTTGAAACAAATCATCAGCTTGAATTAGCAAAAAAATATGTTGAGGAAACTAATACCAACATCTTCCTTACTGGAAAAGCGGGAACTGGTAAAACTACATTTCTAAAAACTCTTCGACAAAACTCTTTTAAGCGAATGGTTGTTGTTGCTCCAACTGGCGTGGCAGCAATTAATGCTCAGGGTGTAACTATTCATTCATTCTTTCAAGTCTCATTTGGTCCCTTTTTAGAATCAAGACAGGGAGAAAATTCAAAAGAAAATTTTTTCAGATTTTCAAAACAGAAAAGAGAGATAATCCGCACATTAGACCTTCTAGTTATTGATGAAATATCAATGGTTAGAGCAGATCTTTTAGATGCAATTGATTATACTTTAAGGCGTTTTAGAAAAGGAGGAAGAAATATTCCTTTTGGTGGAGTTCAACTTCTTATGATTGGTGATTTACAGCAGTTGCCTCCAGTTGTTAAGGATGAAGAATGGGAATTATTACGATACACTTATTCAACTCCTTATTTCTTTTCTTGTTTAGCTCTTCAAAAATCTAGTTTTGTTACAATAAATCTCCAAAAGGTATTTCGCCAAAAGGACGAAAAGTTTATTACCTTATTGAATGATATTAGAAATAATAATATTACAGATAAATTAATTCAGCAGCTTAATGAAAGGAACAATATTGATTTTGATCCTTCATATGATGAGGGCTATGTAATTCTTTGTACTCATAACTATCAAGCTCAAAAAATTAATGAAAATAAGCTTCATCAATTAGATTTTGAATCATATATTTTTACAGCAAAAATTGTTGGAGATTTTCCTGAATCCTCATATCCTAATGAATTTGAACTTGAATTAAAAAGAGATGCTCAAGTTATGTTTGTGAAGAATGATTATGGAGAAATGGAGAAGAGGAAATACTATAATGGAAAGATAGGAAAGATTGTTGATATTGATGATGATACTATAATCGTTCGCTGTCCTGAGGATGACGAAGATATTGTGGTTAAGAAATATGTTTGGAACAATTATAGATATTCTGTTAACTACGAAACAAATGCAATTGAGGAGGAAAGCATAGGCACTTTTGAACAATATCCTATTAAGCTTGCTTGGGCAATAACTATACATAAAAGTCAAGGCTTAACGTTTGATAAAGTAATAATAGATTCAAACAAAGCATTTGCATCAGGTCAAGTTTATGTTGCTTTAAGTAGATGCAGGACATTGGAGGGAATTATTCTTACAACATCTTTTAATCCTGAGTCAATAATTACTGACCATACGCTGATTGAGTTTGATAAAGAGCAAGAAGAAAATCCACCAACAAAAGAAAAACTTGATCAAGATAGCTTGGGCTTTTTAGAACAAAACCTTTTGGATTTATTTTCATTTAAAGATATTAAGTGGATAATTGATGAATTGCAAGACTTAAATAATACACATTTCCTCAAAGTTTATGCAGAAACAAGCAATAAAATTAATCAATTAATTAAGGATTTTGAGAAAAATATTCTTGAGGTAAGTTATAAATTTGACAATCAAATAAAGCGTATTGTTAAGGAAGGAATAACCGAAAATTTGATTGAAAGACTTCTCAAAGCAATAGAATACTTTGCATTACAACTTAAAGGAGTTGAAGAAATGTATTATTTGGTGGACAAAATGGAGTTTGATAGTGATGATGTTCAAGACAAGAAGGAAGAGAAATCCATAGAACTTATTTACGAATTGTATTTAAAACTAAGCCTTTTTGAAACAATAGATCTCAATTTTTCTTTGAAAGAGTTCTTAACTAAGAAAAATGAGTTTTTGATTCAAGACACAAAGAAATTTATTAAGAACTATAAGACAAAACATAATATTAGTTTAAAAGCAAAAACAAACCTCAAAGAAGGAGAGAATGAGGATGAAAAATCTCCACAAGAAATTCTAAACCAAGAACTTTATAAAACCATAAGAGAGTGGAGATGGACAAAAAGTCAAGAGTTAAATCTGCCAGCATACACCATATTAAAACAAGTATCATTAATAGAAATAGTGAATACTCTGCCTGAAACAGAGAAAGAACTATTGGAAATTAATGGTATAGGTAAAAAGAAACTTCAACAATTTGGAGCAGAAATTTTGCAAATGGTTGAAGAATACGACAAAACTAATGTATAGGTTTTAATGATATTCAGTAGGATATAGAAAACAGGATATTTACTTTTGATAAAATTTGTGGACTAAAACAATATATACTTACTGATTAATGTTTGAGTAATAGAAATGAAATTAAAGAATAGACATATAATTAAATTGATATTTTTAGGGATATTTCTTCTTTCCATTACTTCGTGTTCAAGTTCAAGACCTCGCTCAAGCACCATGAAGAAAAAGAAAGCTAAGAAGTGCAATTGCCCAACTTTCTCCCAAAATATCAATATAAACAACACTTATTTCCTATTTAAAGTTTAGTTCATTCTATTCTTTTAGATTATTAAAATCTAAAACTTTTCAACTAATTATTGCTTTATGAATAAATATAATTTTGACCAAATCATAGAAAGAGAGAACACAGATTCATTAAAATATAGCTGGAGAGAACAAATATTTGGGACTAATGA
>JAQUTD010000131.1 GCA_028709955.1 Bacteroidales bacterium
GTGTAGTTTGATTTTGAATAATAATCAGTAACGTTTTTATCGTTGTAAACATTTGCTAATCCTAAGTCAAAATCAAAGGAAAGGAATAATAATTTATTAACATCAATTCCTAATCCGAAACGTAGTCCATAATCTAATCTCTTATTATTCCCTAAATATAAGAGTTCTTGTTGTGTTGTTTCTTTAAAATAATTTATAACTTCATTCCTGTTGGCAATACTATCTCCCTTTATTTCTGAGGTTGATTTTCCTGCAACTCCTAATGCTGCATATCCTCCTAAATTTATGTTTAAATTTAAGTCTTCATTAACGTTAAAGCTATATCCAATAATAAGTGGTACTTGAATATACATTGGATTAATGTTGGTGTAAATTGATACTCCTAATGCGGTTGCTTCGTTTCTTGCTCCCTTTGTTATAAACATTAAATTTGCTTTAAGGTAAACATTATCTGAAAAATAGTAATCTGCAAATCCTCCTATTTGAAAACCAAATTTTGAACCTAAATATAGTTGATCTGGGCTCTCTGTGATTCCTGAAACGTTTCCTCCAAGTAGAATTCCATATCCTAAATTTTGTGCATTTGATGAAAAAGCTATTCCTAATGCTAATACTGTAGTTAAAATAATTTTTTTCATAACGTTTATTTTTGTTGATTATTAAGCTACTAAATATATTATTATTAAATAACAATATATTATTACTAATGCAAATGTATAACTTTTTTCTTCAAAAAAAAACTTTACGTTTTATTTTAGATTAAATTTCATTGATAGACCAAAGGTTGGGCTTGATGTTATGGAGGGAAGACAATAGGGGGTTAGGTTTAGGGATAGGTTAGGGGAGATGTCGTAGTTGAATAGATGAGCATACACCATTGCATCAACAATATTGAAAACATAAACTAATGCTCCTGCCATAATACTTAGTTCAAAGTTTTTTTGATAGGCATAATATAAATTATAGATGCTTTGATCGGGAAAATTTGCATAATCAGGATTTCTTCCCAATTCAATTCCATTTGCTCTTAAGGTAAATTCTTTCTTAAATTTTTGAGCTCCTTTATAATTTGTTATTGCAAAATATACAACTGTTGCTTCTGCTGCGTATATTATTGGAACTTTCCAAGCTTGTTTGTTATAAATCTGTCCTAAGCCTGGAATTATGGAATAGAGTGTTGCTTTTGTTGGAGAATGATTATTTTTTGAATTATTTGTTTGAGATGCTTTTTCTGTTTTCGTTGTTGAGCCTGTCGATAGTTTAGCTTTCAAAATTGAGTCGTTTTCTGCCTTTGTGCGTTTTTGAGGCAGAATGGTTTCTGTGCTATATGGAGTTTGAGAAATAGTATCTTCTATTATTTGCCCATTTACAAAGGGGCTTAAAAATAGAAAAACAATCAAAAACAGAAATGGTTTAAAGGTCATTTTTATTTTCCTTCAATAATTGAAATAATTCTTTCAAAATCTTTATCGTTTGCAAATTGAATTGTTATTGAGCCTTTACCTCTTTGAGATCTTTTGATTTCTATTTTGGTAGATAATTTATTGGATAGGTTTGTTTGAAACTGGCTATGTGTATTTGGAATTGATTTTAGCTTATTTTTATCATTAGATTTGGCAGGGGTAGGGTTTTTTAACTTCGAAACCATGTCCTCAACCTGACGAACAGAAAGCTCTCTATCAATTATTTGTTTCATAATATTTAGTTGCTCTTGTTCCGATTCAAGATTTATCAAGGCTCTTGCATGTCCCATAGAAATTTTATCTTCTTGGATTGAAATTTGGATTGCAGCAGGAAGTTTTAGTAGGCGAAGGTAATTGGTTATTGATGAACGACTTTTGCCTATCTTCTCACTCATTTTTTCCTGAGTTAAATCAAAGCTTTCAATTAGGGCTTGAAGTGAAAGTGCTATTTCAATTGCATTAAGATTTTCTCTTTGTATGTTTTCAACCAATGCCATCTCCATCATTTCATTTTTGGTTGCAACCCTAATATATGCTGGAATTTCTTTTAATCCTGCTTTTTTTGATGCTCTCAAACGTCTTTCACCAGCAATAAGAAAATATTTATCCTTATCTCCTTTGGTAACGGTGATAGGAACAATAACTCCTTGTTCTTTTATGGATTGTGAAAGTTCTTCTAATGCTTTGTCGTCAAATTCTTTTCTTGGTTGATGAGGGTTAGCTTCTATTTTTGAAATGGGAATAAAGGCTATTGTTGCAGCAATTGAATTATCATAATCAATTTCTGGATTTTCTGTTTCCATACTGTGCAGTAATGCTCCCAATCCTCTCCCTAATACTTGTTTTTTTGCTGCCATAACTATGATATATTATAATAGTATTTATTTATTTTTTTGGTTTGTTTTTGTGAACTATCTCTTGAGCTAAGTTAATGTAATTAACACTTCCTGTGCTTGATGCATCATACATAATTGCTGATTGTCCATAACTTGGAGCCTCAGCAAGTTTTGTGTTGTTGTAGATAAGGGTGTCAAAAACAATTTGTTTAAAATGATTTCTAACATCTTCTACAACCTGTCTTGCTAATCTTAGTCTTGAATCGAACATTGTTAGAACAATTCCTTCAATTTCAAGGTTTGTATTTAATCTTGTTTGAACAATTCTAATGGTGTTGAGAAGCTTTCCTAATCCTTCAAGTGCAAAATATTGACATTGAACAGGGATTAGAACAGAATCTGCTGCAGTTAGTGCGTTAATGGTAACTAAACCAAGTGAAGGCGAACAGTCAATGATAATAAAATCATATTCGTCTTTCAACTGATCAGTTATGGCTTTCATTTTATATTCCCTCTCTTCAAGCTTTGGAAGCTCAATTTCAGCACCAACAAGGTCAATTCTGGCAGGAAGTACATCAAGATTTGGAGTTGAACTTTCTTGAATAGCGTCTTTTGGGTCAGCTCCTTCTATCAGACATTCATATATACTACTAATCACATCCTCTGGCATAATTCCTAAACCAGATGAGGCATTTGCTTGAGGATCTGCATCAATAAGAAGAGTTTTTCTTTCCATCACAGCCAATGCAGCACTTAAGTTTATTGCTGTAGTAGTTTTCCCAACGCCGCCTTTTTGATTTGCAATTGCAATTATTTTACCCATATTCTATTTAAGTAAGTAAAAAAGCTGCCCATTTTGAACAGCTCTGAGTTTTTATTCTTTAATATCAAAACTGAAATCATCAAAACTTCCTGAAGAAAAATTATTTTCTTCATTCTCGTCTTCAAACACCGGTTCAACACCTGTTTCAATAAAACTTATAACCCCTTGAAGTGCTTTTACAAACTTTTCGTGGTCTTCTCTATACAAGAAAATTTTATGCTTTTCGTATGTGAATGAACCATCGTCGTTACTAAACTTACGTTTACTTTCAGTAATTGTTAGGTATCTGTCGCCAGATTTAGTTTCTTTTACATCAAAGAAATAAGTTCTTTTTCCGGCCTTAACTGCTTTTGAAAACACTTCGTCTCTCTCTCTTGTCGATTCCATATTAATATAATTATTATATTTTGGTTAATTAAAGGGCAAAAATAATGAATTTATTCAATATATTGGCGATAAGTTTTAGATTTTTATTCCCTTTTAGTGCTTTATGCTTGATTACTCCTACTTTAAATAATTTCTTTCTCCAAAAATAGAACTTCCTATCCTAACCATTGTACTTCCCTGATCAATTGCAATTGAAAAATCAGAACTCATTCCCATAGAAATTTCACAAAAACAATTATCCTTTGAGAAAAATTCTTCTTTTAATCTAAGAAAAGTGGATTTAAGATTAGTAAATTCATTGCGAGTTTTGTTAATGTCATCAGTAATAGAACCAATTCCCATAACACCACAGAATCTTATATTTTTCATTTGAATATAATGCTGGGATTTTAGTATTTGCTTAGCTTCATCTTCCAACAAACCAAACTTTGTTTGCTCGTGAGCAATATCAATTTGAATTAAACAATCAATAATTCTATTATTCTTTATTGCTTCCTTATTAATTTCTCCCATAAGTTTTAAACTATCAACACTATGAATAAGAGAAACAAAAGGAGCAATATATTTTACCTTATTAGTTTGCAAATGCCCAATCATATGCCACTCAATATCCTTTTGCATAAGTTCATATTTGTCCCTAAGTTCTTGAGGTTTATTTTCTCCAAAAACTCTCTGACCTTCATCATAAGCCTCTTGAATAATTTCCACAGGCTGAGTTTTGGAAACAGCAATAAGTTTAACGTTTTGAGGAATACTTTTCCTAATCTCAATTAAATTTTCAGCAATACTCATAAAACATACATATTATGATGCAAAGTTAGAACTATTTATCCACTTATCAAATTGTATATATC
>JAQUTD010000020.1:0-15462 GCA_028709955.1 Bacteroidales bacterium
AGGTTGCTTACCATTGCGGCTTTTTTATCATCATCAAGCTCTACTATCGATTCTTCTGAAAGCTTATCTAATGCCATCTTAACCATCGACACTGCTCCTTCAACAATCTTTTCTCTGGCTGCAATTATTGCTGAGGCTTGTTGACGACGTAGCATGACTGCTGCAATTTCAGGGGCGTAGGCTAAATAATTTATTCTTGCTTCCACCACTTCAATCCCTGCAAGGAATAATCTTTTGTTTAGTTCTATTTCAAGCTTATCATTAACCTCTTCTCCTGACGAACGAAGAGTTACATCGTCATCTATTTCATTGTTATCGTAGGCAAATTGTCCTGCAATGTTTCTTAGGGCTGCATCACTTTGTATGGCAACAAATTGTTGATAGGAGTTCATCCTTTCATTCATTTTTGATTGAGCGTCAGTTTTGTTGTCAATGTCGAACATTACCTTATAGGTGTCCTTAATTCTCCATACCAAAATAAGACCTATCATTACTGGGTTACCCTTTTTGTCATTTACTTTAATTGGCTCTATATCTAAATTCCTTGCTCTAATAACAAGCTTCTTCTTCATAAAGAAAGGGTTAACCCAAAAGAAGCCATTTTGTTTTAATGTTCCCTTATACTTTCCAAAGAACATCATAACTCTTGCCTCATTAGGCTCTATCATAACAAAGCCAATAAGAGAAAAGAATAGTAATGTGAATAATACCAGTTCCGAAACAATAACCAATCCTTCGTTGTTCTCAAAGTTATTAGCAACGAAAATCATAGCTGCAATAATAATAATTTGAATAAGAATCATCAAAAAGCCTGAAAGCCTAAAACCCTTAAAATCTTTTTCTTGTGTGTTCATTTTACAATAATTTTTGATTAAATATTAATATCATTTTGATATTGCAAAGATATATAATTTTTTTTATAAACAAAGAAAGGATTATTAGTTTTAGTAATAATCCTTTTATGGTGTTGTTATTCTTTTACTATAATTAGAGTTCGGTGTTGTGGAGTTTGTTGGTTGTTTGAGTTGGCAGGGTTTTGTTTTTGAAAAATACTTTGAAATGGTTTTGACGTGTCTTAAGTTCATCTTCATCTATTCCGTTAACATAGAATATTAGTTCTAAGGTTTTACCTTCATCTAATATATTATATTCGTTGGTTAGCATTTCTATTAGCTCTGAAACAGTGCTAAAAATTTGCTCATTGGTTTTGAATGTGAAGCAGGCTCCGTTAACGCATTGTTCGAAAACAAAGTCGGACTTAAAGTCTGTTGGTAGTTCTGGATTATTGTATATCATATCCATTGCCTCATCAATCACCACTGAAAATATTCCAAAATAATTATGCAAATTAAATCTGTCACATATCTCCTCTACTAAGGCTTGTGCTTTGATTCTTTGGGTTTTATCTGCATTTAATTCTACTGTATCGTAGTTATGTTTCATAGAGTTACCTATTTATTTTCAACTTTCAAATTTATAAAAAATTCATTTACTTTCTCCTTATAGTAGGGAGAAAATGCAGGAGGAATTTGTTTAAACAGCTCCAACTCTCTATTTTTTAGTTTATTATATTCTAAAAATTGATTGTTTGAATTTTCAAATAAATCCTTCCCTTCAGTAGATTCTCTTCGCTCTTCTTGTTCCTGTTTCTTTTGAGCTTTCTCGTGTTGAAGCATTCTTGTTAGAATATTGTTCTGACGATTGATGGTCTGCTGATTTATGATTTTGTTTACGATATCCGTTTCAGTTTGTTCCATTTGACGCATTAAATTATCCAATTCTCCTACGGCCTGCCCTCCTTCTTGCTTCAATTCTTCGGAATATTGTTGCATCATTTTTCTTATCATTTCTTGTTGTGCTGCCATTCTTGCAAGCTCTTCATTCATTTGGGCATTCTCCCCTATCTTTGGCTTTCCACTGTTTCCTTTTTTCTGGCTTTCTAATTCTTTTTTCAATCGTTCCATTTCCTTATTCAAAGCCTCTTGCAATTGTCTCATGGTTTGTGGGTTCTTTTTGCCCGATTTGCCTGGATTTTCACACTGGCTCTTTGGATCTCCTTTTGAATTGGATTTATTTTTTGCCTTCGACTTCATGTTTTGCTGCATCTTGTCTAAGCTTTCTGCCAACATTAGGGATAGGTTGTTCATTGAAGTCATGGAGTATTGTTGTGGTGTTGTTGCCTGGGTGTTTTTATAGGAGCCGTAGATGCCTTGGTTGTATTGTAGAAGTTTTTCAAGAGAGTTGGCTATTTGGTTGTCTATTGCTGTTAGTTCTTTGTTTATTGCATTACTTATTTGTGGTTGACGTTTACTCATAGCAAACAAGCTGTCAGATATCATCTTCATATCATTTTTTATCTTGTTTTGAGAGTTTATTAGTCCTTGATAGGAAGGATCGGTTACAGAGGTTTCTCTAACCTTTTGCATTATTGATTCCTGGTTAAAGGATAGTTTGTTTAGGTTTTTGAGTATTTGTCTTACTTCCTGCACGTCTTCTGCCAATTGCTCCTCTTCTTGTTCTTGCTGCTCTTGTTCTAAATCATTGGCCATTTGTTCCATTTTCTCAGAGGCTGACTTTTGATTTTTTGAAGCTTCTTTATTCTTTTTCTGCTCCATTTGTTTTTGAGCCTCTTTTTGGTCTTGGGTTATGCTGTTTTCCTTTTCTTTATCTATTTTTATTTCTTGAGGTTCTTCTAAGGCTGAGGCTTTCTTTTGCAGTTCTTCAATATCTTTCTTTATCTGCTGGAAATCCTTGTTTAATTGGCTTTGTTTTTCTTGTTGAGCTTTGTTATCTTTAGGGTTTGTTGATGTTTCTTCTGCCAATTTCTTTTGCTCTTGGGAGGTCTTATTCAGATTATCTATTGTTTCTTGAATTTTCTTGTCTACCTCCAGTCTTTTAAACATTTCAAGGTTTCTATCCAATTGTTTCTCTAAGTCCTCATTGTTCATCTTTATCTTGTCTAATGCTTCCTTTAGGTCTTCCTTCTTCACGTTTTCCTTCATCATCTTATTTAACTGGTCAAACATATCTTTTGCTACCTCTTCAAATAGTTTTTCCAGCTCTTTCTGCTTTTTTATTATTTCCTGGTTTTGTGTCTTATATCTTTGGTCTAAGGAGTTGTTTTCCTTAATTTTCTTACTTATCTCTTCTAAGGAGTTTTTAATTTTATCTTGCTTTTGTTTTAGCTCTTGAATTTGTTTTTTGTCTTGCCAATCTAATTCTTTCTTCTCAAGCATTTTCTTATTCAACTCCCTGATTTCTTCTTGAATCTTCTTTAATTCATTTATTGATTGGTTTGTTTCTTTCTTGATGTCGGAGCTTGTTTTTTCCTGTTTTGTTTCTATTTCCTGCATTGTTGGCACTTCAATAGTAAAGCTTGAGGAACGTGTTGACTTCACTCCATCCACTCCGTCATTATCCCACACCTCAAAATAATATACTAATCTATCTCCTGGATTAAGCTCCTGAGAGGCTAAATCGTATGAATAGTAATACTCTTGTGCTTTTTCAGTTTTAGAGAATGGAATCTGTATTTTTGTTATGGTTTTAGTATCCTCTTCTTTTCTATATCTTTCAATATGGAACTCTAATTTGGAAAAGCCATAATCATCTTTTATTTGCCCTCTAAAGTATACCCTATCCACAAAAAGACTATCCTTTTGCTCTATTACTGCAATTTGAGGACTTAAATCAGGGATAACGGTGATTGAAAATTGAAGAGAATCACTAAATGTTGTGTAGGTATTTTTTGTGTGTATTTGATAGCTGAAATCACTTAAGATTTTTTTTGTAAAGGATAGCCGCCCGTTCTTATCGGGGATAAATATGTCTTGCTTATTGTTATAATCAAATATAAACTTCTTTGTGTCTCTTGTTACTGCCTTCCACTCAATGGTGCTTCCTTTGGGGATGGAAAAATTGCTTACGTTTTGATTTATTTGTTGTTGTAGTTTGGTGTATTGAGGGAAAGTGATTATTGCTTGGAGCTCCAAAAGAATTGGCTTAGCAAGAACATCTATCTGGTAGTCTTTGCTTCTAACATCGGTGGCTTCAAAATGAAAATTGGTTGTGTTTTGGAGTTGTTTTATGGTGTAAGAGAACAAATCTTTCTTTTCCTTTTTCATCTGAAAAATTTGATTGTTAATTACAATATTAACCGCATCCACAAGAATATCTCCCTCAATGGCAACCTTTATTTGTATATCTTCATTTTGGAGCACTTTTAAATCCTTATTCAATATTTTATAGGAAAATGGTGCTGGGGCTTCAAAAAACTCTTTATAGTTAATGTATCTATAGGTTGGTCCCTTTATGAAACTTGGGAAGAAAATCAGGCAGAAAATAATAACTACTATTGGTATTGAAACCCATTTTATATATTTTATGTTTTTTGACATATCAACTGCTTTAACAAAAGGAATTGGACTTAGCTCTTTTGTTTTTTGAGATATGCTTGCTTCTATGAGTTCAGAATCGCTTTGAGTTGAAAGAGATTGAAGTTGTAGAAAATTTGTTAATTTGTCTGAAACTTCCGGAAAGTGCGTCCCTATTATTTTTGCAGCCCTCTGGTATGATATTGTTTTTGATATTTTAAATATCTTTATCAGGGGTATAATTATGAACAAACAAATAATTATAATAGCAATAAATAGATAGGAATAGAATAATATTGAGCGGGTGAATGATGAATGGTAGTTAAAATATTCGAGAGTGTTGAGTATTAGAAAAAAACTAAACAGAAGAAATATTGAGTATAAAACACCTTTGATAAGCTTGTTTTTATAATATTTTCTGATGAATTTATCTAACTTGGAGATTATTATTTCATTATTCATCGCTTTTTATCTTCCTTCATCAAAACCTTTATCTATTTAAGCCAATTTTCTTCCTTATACCACTTTATTGTTTTTTCAACCCCTTTTCTTAGGTCGGTGTTGGGCTGAAAATTCAGGTCTTGCTTTAGATTATCTATATTACAATTCCAATTTCTTGCCTTCAATATATTGTATTTATCTTTGTTGAGTGTGAAAGTTTTGCCTGTTATTTTGCCAAAGGACTCCATCACTACACTAATCCATGAAACAATAAACAAAGGGAATTTGAGCTTAATTGTCCACTTGCACAAAACTTCTTTTGTGATTTTTGCAAATTCAGTGTCTAAATATAAATTTCCATCACTCACAAAATACGTTTTCCCTTTAAGGGGTGAATGCATTGCCAAAAGACAAACCTCCAACAAATCATCTATATGAACAAAAGTCAGCCTCTGAGGAGTAAATCCAAGATATGGTTCTAAGTGATTATTAATGGTTTTGAAGTAAACAAAGTAATCTGTTTCACGTGCACCATAAACTCCTGTTGGACGAAGAATAATAAAATTCTCAAAGTTAGATTTCAAATACTCTTCAGCCATCAATTTTGTTATGCCATATTCAGTGTTTGGTTTAGCCTCATCATCAACATTGCAAGCACAAAAGGTTTCTTCTTCTCCAGGTCCACAGGCTGCAAAACTACTAAAAAAAATAAGTTTTGTTTCAAGTCCTTGTAGTGCATCAATAAGAGCTTTTGTGTATCCGTAATTAACTTTTTTAAAATCTGATTTCTTTTTTGCTTTTGTAAGTGCTGCTAAATGGAAAATTGTTGAAAAATTCTCAGTATGAAGAAAGTTTTTAAGCTCCGATGGGTTGTTGTATGGTAGGTCAACAAACTTAATTCTTTTGTCTTTGAGATATTTTTTACTACTTGTTTTTCTAATTCCAGCAGTTATTTCATATCCTTCTGAAAGTAGTTTATCGACTAAACTACTCCCAATAAATCCACTTGCTCCTGTAATTAAAACTTTTTGCATAGTATTTTTATATTTGTTTTATATATGCCCTTCTACGAATAGCAAGCCTGTTTTCATATTTTTCCCATATTTGAGAAGCCTGATTTGATTCAAGCTGAGGATTGGCTATTGCCATCTTTGCTCCTAACTCAATATAACGTTTATTCATTTCAACATAATATAGCGAATGAACTCCTTTATTTTGCCATTCAGGATCAACTCCGTTAAGGTATAAATCTATATAGTTGTAATTTTTAAGAGCTTTGAGAATATGGTACCACCCAAAAGGGAATAGTTTTCCTTTTCCTTTTCTGAAAGCCTCAGAAAGAGATGGCATTGACACCCCAAAAGCAACAACTTCATCATTTTGATCAACAATAAAACAAACTAATTTAGGATCAAGAAAACTAAAGTATTGAGATATGTAAAAATCAATTTGTTTGTCATTTAAAGGTACATAGCCGAAAAGGTCAGCAAAAGATTTATTAACAACGTGAAATATTTTTTTCCCATAACGCTTAACTATTTCTTTTTTTGATAAGCCTTTAACAATAGTTAGATTATATTTGTTTTTTATGAGGTTATTTATCTTGCTAAGCTTTTCAGGAACGGGTTGGTTTGCAGGAACTTCATATTGAACCCAATCAACTTCTTTTACATATCCAGCTTTTTCTATTAATGGAGGGTAATATGAGGGATTGTAATAACATGCTATTGGACAGGTTTCGTCAAACCCTTCAACCATCATTCCTTCCTTATCCATATCAGTAAATCCCATTGGTCCTACAACTTCACTCATATCCTTTTCCTTAGCCCAATCTTCAACTGCTTTTAGTAGAGCACTGGCAACTTGATAGTCATCAATATAGTCATACCAGCCAAATCGCATTCTTTTTTGCTTCCAAATTTCATTGGACTTATTGTTAAGTATACCAACAATTCTTCCAACAATATCTTTTGCCCTATATGCCAAAAATATCTTATATTCACAAAACTCTAAGGCTGGATTTTTCTTTTTGTTGAAAGTTGTTTTTTCATCCATTATTAATGCGGGAACCCACATTTTATCATCTCTGAATAGTTTATAAGGAAACTTTAAAAACTCATTAAATCCTCTTTTATCTTTTACCTCAACTATTCTAATTAGGTTATCCATTAATAGATATTTTTGTTTGTTATTTGATTACTTCATATTTCTTAAACACTTTAGTTAGTTTATCTATGGCAATATCTATCTGTTGGTGAGTGTGTGTTGCCATTAAAGAAAAACGTATTAAAGTAGAGTCTGCACTACATGCTGGAGGAATTACTGGATTAACAAAAATACCATCATCATAGAGCTCTTTTGTTATTATAAATGTCTTTTCTGTATCTCTAATATATAAAGGGATTATTGGTGATTGGGTATTACCTATCTCAAAACCTAAACTCCTAAATGCCATTAGGGAATAATTGGTTATCTCCCATAAATGATCTATCCTCTGTGGCTCTTGATTAATAACGTCTATTGCAGCAATTACACTTGCTGTTGCTGAAGGAGAAATTGAAGCTGAAAATATATAAGGACGAGAATTATGCCTTAAATAGTTTATTGTTTCTGCATCAGTTGCGATAAAACCTCCTATTGCTGCTAAACTCTTACTAAAAGTACCCATTATTAAATCAACATCATCTGTTATGCCGAAATGATTACAAATACCTTTACCTCCCTTGCCAAAAACTCCTAAACTATGAGCTTCATCAACATATATGTCTGCATTATATTTTTCTGCCAATTTCTTAATTCCAGGTAGGTTGGCAATATCGCCTTCCATTGAATAGACACCATCAACAGCAATTAATTTAATTTCTTCAAAAGGAATCTTTTTAAGAACTTCTTCCAAAGAATTCATATCATTATGTTTGAATTTATAGTTCTTTGCATAAGAAATTCTTCTTCCTTCAATAATAGAGGCATGGTCTAATTCATCTAAAATTAGATTGTCTCCCCTACCAACAATTGTTGGAATAACTCCAATATTGGAATGAAAGCCAGTTGAAAACACAATAGCTTTTTCCTTTCCTACAAATTTTGCTAATTTTTCTTCTAATTCAATGTGAATGTCCAATGTCCCATTTAAGAAAGGAGAACCCGCACATCCTGAGCCATATTTTTTTAATGCCTCAATCCCTGCTTCAATAATTTTTGGATGATTAGTTAGCCCAAGATAGCTATTAGAACCAAACATCAATACCTTCCTCCCATCCATAAAGACTTCACTGTCTTGATCACTACAAATAGTTCGAAAATAAGGATATATTCCAAGTTCTTTTACCTTTTGAGGTTCTGTATAGTTTGAAAATCTATTTTTCAATTGCTTCATAAATATCTTATTATCGTTAAAAATATTATAATTAAGTTACAAAGTTAATATTTTATTTTAAAATGTATGTAAATAAATCTAAAATTTGAAGAATTACATCTGCAAAGATAATAAAAAATGGTGATAGAAATATAAAATAATATAGTTTTAGATAGTTTTTTATATTACATTTTTAACCTTTAAATATTATTTATTAGATGGATTTTGATTAATAATAAACTTAATCAAATCATCTCTTAACCTACTCCCTCCTATTCTAAAATATTCAGGGTTTAAATATTCCTTACCAATATAATGTGAAAACAATAGGTAGTAATTTAGAGCTTGTTCAAAAGTAGAAATTCCTCCAGCTGCCTTAATTGATTTTAAAACCCCATTTTTTTCTTTAAACTCCTTTATTGATTTTAACATTACTGCAAATGAATACACATCAGCACCTTTTTCAATCTTTCCTGTTGATGTTTTAATAAAGTCCGCTCCAGCTTCCATTGCAATTTTACTTGCCTTATTTATATTTTCATTATATCCCAACTCCCCTACTTCCAAAATAACTTTTAAAATTTTATCCTTACAAATTTCTTTTGCTTTGAATGTTTCTTGTGAAACAATATCATAACTCCCTTCCAAAAAAGCACCTCTATTTATTACTATATCTACTTCCGAAGCTCCATTATCAATGGCAAATTTAATTTCGTTTAATTTAAGTTCAATAGGATTTTGTCCTGAAGGGAAATACCCTGCCACAACAATTTTTCTAATTTCACTGTCAAGAAGTTTTTCATTCAAAACCTTTAAAAAATTGGGATATACACATAATCCTGCAACTTTCAAGCCTTCTAATTCATTTACGTAAGAGTTTTGGATAAGCTCTGTTATTGTCTTCTCGTTATCGGTTGAAGAAAGTGAAGTTAAATCTAAGCACTGCAAACATTTAATTGCTGCATCTTTTTTATTAACACTCTTTTTCCCTTCCAATAATATATTATCAATTAAATTAGCATCTATTACCTTATTCATTTTTGAGATTTAATTTGAGAAAATGTAGATTTTGAAAAAACTGGTAATGGTCTTGGAATTGTTAACTTTCTTTTAACTAAAAATTTCATTAACAGCTCTTTTTTCCAAATTTTATTACTTAATTTTTTTCTATCAATTAAATATTTTTTAAGCACCTTAACCTTATACCTTTCATTAAAATCCATATTCCTATTTTCAAAAAATATATTCCTATTAGCAATAATTAAATCTGTTATTGGAATATTCATTGGACAAACTTTAACACAATTACCACAAAGTATACAATTAAAGCTAAGATGTTTACATCCATCTACTGTTTCTAAAAAAGGAAGAATAACATTAGCTATAGGTCCTGAAAAAACATTATTATAAGGTTCATCCCCTATCATTAAGTATATTGGACATACTTTTTTACATGCATCGCAATCTATGCAAGTTAGGGCTTTTCTATGTTCTTTTAGTTCAAGTAGATTTGTTCTACCATTATCCACAATAAATAATTCTACATTATTTTCATTATTTATTTTAGGTGTATAAATTGTGGTTAAAGATAAATAGTCAGTTTTATTTTTATTGATTGAATAGAGTTGAGATAATAATTCAATATCTTCAATACTTTTAAGGATATTATTAATTGGAAGAATAAATATTTTTAATTCAGCTTCCATAACAAAATCCATTTCTAAGGCTGATTTAAAGTCTAAAAACAAACTACCAGTTTGTGAAATAGCATATTTAGGTTCAAATATTACACATTTTTTTGATTCTGAACTAATATTTATATCCTCTTGTTTTAGGTTTTTAACTAAGCCTAACTCTTCAACAAATTTGTTCTCGAAAATATTAACTTCCTTTATTTTTTTCTCTCTTAAAAGTTTTAAAATATCTTCTATAAGTGTATCATATTCAATTGCCCAATTAATTTCATTTCCTTTTTCACTAAAGTTTTTATCAAATAAAACCAATAGTTCGTCAATATTATTAATGTATTTTTGTCTTAAATTTGCTGCTTTCTTTTTGGCATAACTATAACTTTTAAAATTTTTTAAAGATATATCATCAATATTAAAAGAAACATCTATATCATTATTCTTTTCTATAGCTTTTTTGCAATCAGATATAAAAAATTTATACTCGTTAGTTTCCATTTATTGATTATTACTTTAATAAAGTAGATATTTTTTCAACTCTTTTTTGGTGTCTTCCTCCCTCATAATCAGTATTGAGAAATATTAAAACTATTTTTAATGCCTCTTCTTTTAAAATAAATCTGGCCGGTAAAGAACATATATTTGCATTATTATGTTGACGAGCCAATGAACTTATTTCTTCATTCCAACATAGAGCACATCTAACATTTAAATATTTATTTGCAGTCATTTGAACTCCATTCCCACTTCCACACATTATTATTCCGAGTGGATAAATTCCATTATTTATATCTTTAGCAATTGGATGTATAATATCGGGATAGTCACAACTATCTGTTGAGAAAGTTCCATAATCTTTAATGTTATAACCTTGAGAAATAAGCTCTTGCTTTAAGTATTCTTTAAGTTCAAACCCTGCATGGTCAGATGCCATAGGTATAATTTCTGAATTATTCATTATCTGTTAATAACTTTAATGATGGTTAATAATTAGTAAATCTTTTATTGAATTGATTTTAAAGTCTCTAAATTAGTAGCAAAGTTAATCATTATTTTATAACTAATTTGATTTCAAAAACAAAAAGTTAACCACATTTATTGTTTATAACTTCCGATTTTTTGTTCAAAATTTGTTTATCATATTTATTACATCTAATTTTGTTGATAAATTACAAAGTTATTAAGATAATATCAAGAGGGTTTTAAACTAAAATAGGTAGAAATTTAATATTTATTTTTCAACAAACTTAACTATCTATCCTTTTGTTAATAACTAACTTATTTAATTAATTTTTAGATAGTTATTCTTGAATATCTTCTTAGCAATTTGTTGAAAAAAATGAGTTTATAGAAAAAACAAAATTTATAGGCTTAATTTTTCAACCATACTAACAGGCCATTATATAATAATAATATTAATATAAAAAGAATAAATAATTATATAGAGAATAAACAAGATGAGTACAAATAAGACAATTGAAAAAATATTAAAGCTAAAGAAAGAAAAAAATGCTATAATTCTTGCTCACTTTTATCAAATACCCGAAATACAAGATATTGCAGATTTTATTGGAGATAGTTTAAATTTAGCTGAAAAGGCTAAGAATGCTGAATCAGACCTTATTCTATTTTGTGGAGTTCATTTTATGGGAGAAACAGCAAAAATCCTTAACCCAAAAAAGAAAGTTATAATTCCTGATATGGATGCTGGTTGCTCACTTGCAGACTCTTGTACTGAAGAAGACTTTAAAAAATTCAAAGAACAAAATCCAGATCATATAGTAATTTCTTATATAAACTGTAGTGCAAAGATAAAGACATTATCCGACATTATATGCACCTCTGGCAATGCTTTACAAATAGTTAACTCATTACCAAAAGAACAAAAAATTATATTTGCACCAGATAGAAATTTAGGTGGATATTTGAATAGAATAACAGGTAGAAATATGCTGCTTTGGGATGGAACTTGTGAGGTTCATGAGCTATTAACAGCAGAATATGTATTAAAACAAAAACTTCAAAACCCTGATTATTTGCTTATTGCTCACCCGGAATGTAATGATGCAGTGCTTCAAATTGCAGATTTTGTCGGCTCTACTTCAGCAATGATTAATTTTGTTAAGAATCATTCACAAACAAAATTTTTAGTTGCAACTGAATCAGGAATAGTACATCAATTAAAGAAAGATAATCCAAACAAAGACTTCATTGTTGTAACTCAAGATGAATCATGTTCATGTAATGATTGTAGGTTTATGAAATTAAATACTCTTGACAAAGTTTTAACATCACTTGAACAAGAAAAATATGAAATTATTCTTGATGATGATTTAATTGAAAAAGCAAAAACTCCAATTATAAAAATGCTTGATCTTTCAAAAAAATTAGGAATAATAAAATAAATACCAACAATACCAACAAAACCGAAATTAATCCGAAATTTAATGAAAATATAACGTTGCCAAAATTAGATATTTTAACATTTGGATATTGCTTATAAACTTGAAAATTAATACTTAAATAACATTATACACACTTTTATTAATATAATTTTAACATTTTGAGCACGAAAAATTATCACTTCTTATCCTATGTTAACCAGTATTAGTTAAAATAAGTTAATTTTATGACCAAAAAATCACTAATTTTAATTTTATTTTTACTTTGCTTTGAAAATTCCTTTTCTCAAAATTTTCAAAAAATATTTTTTGAAATTAATACCAAAGACAAATTGTGGATAATTAGTAAACCAATATCATCACTAAAAGTTAAAAAAGTTACAAAAGAAGTTAATTCAATTTTAATAGGAAAGAGTAATGGTAAATTTTTAGACCAAGACCTCCAAGGAGGACAAATTGATGCATTTCGACATATTCTTTTACTTTATAAACTATCCTCTGAAATAGGAATTGAAAAAGCAAGGAGGTTTGGCAACATTTATGAAAGTTATAATAAGAAAGTATTCAAAACCACTGCTAATTCAGGCTACGATTATGCTTCAGAAATGATGGATAAATTTAATAATGAATTGGGTATATATCTTTTTTTAAAAATGGATAAGGTCTCTGATATTCAAATAATTGATGAAATTAAAAAACAAATTATTGAAGGTAATGCAAGAAAAATTAGTAAGGATGGAAAGGGTAGGAGTGTTGGAAAAGATTTTAATATAATTGAAGATTCAATTTGGAAGAAAGAGTGGTATAATCAAAGATTATTAATACAAACAAATAAATAATAACACATTAAATGAAAATTAGACTATTAGTATTAGTTTTATTAATTGCAAATGTTGCAAATTCTCAATCATATAAATATGCACATTATTGCCTCGACTCTCTAACCTCAGAAGCTTTTGGAGGAAGAGGATATCAAGATGAAGGGGATAAAAAAACAGCTAATTTTATTGAAAGAGAACTTATTATAAATAATTTGAAGTCCATAAATAATAATCCATATCAACAGAATTTTAATCTAAAAATCAACAATATAGAACAAGCAAAGCTAAAACTTCATTCAAAAGATAGTTTATATTTAAAATTAGGAGAAGAATTCCTTGTCTTTGGCTCCTCACCTTCAACAGAATTAGTTGTTAAAAAAGAAAAACCAATATTAATTGAACTAAATAATATTAAATCAATTGGAAAAATAGAAAAATATAGAGGGAAAATACTATTATTTGATCTAAAAACATCTAATATAGGGAGCATTACAGGATTTCTAAGAGCTCTTGACCAAGATAGTATAATTCCAAAGCTTGCAATTGTTCAAAATTGTGGCAAAATGCAATACCCATTAGGCTATAGAGTGTATAAATTTCCTGTTGTAGAGTTAAGGGATAAGTTAATTAAAAAGAAAATAGATTATCTCCAACTCTCTATTAAAGCGAATTGGGAAGAAAGCTATTCAACACAAAATGTTTGGGCAATGGTTGAAGGAACAAAATATATAGATAGTCTATATGTTTTCACTGCACACTATGACCATTTAGGAAAAATAGGGAAGGAGTGTTATTTTCCTGGTGCAAATGATAATGCAAGTGGAGTTTCAGTACTTTTAGATTTAGCCAATTACTATTCAAAAAATCCATCAGAGTATTCAATTGTTTTTATTTTTACCTCCGCAGAAGAAATGGGACTTTTAGGAGCAAAATATGCAGCAGAAAATCCTTTAATAGATTTAAGTAAGGTGAAATTTCTATTAAATTTAGATATGTGTGGAACAGGTTCTGGAGGAATAGCCTTAATTAATGGAGAAAAAGAAAAAAATGCATCACTTCAAATTCAAAACATAAACGATGAAAAACGCTATTTCAATCAAATTAGGATAGGAGGGGAGTCATGCAATTCCGACCACTGTCCATTTGTTCAAAAAGGAGTGCCGGCCTTTTTCATTTTCACCTTTGGATGCGAATACAATGAATACCACACAATCTATGATAACGGTAAAGATTTATCTTTCACAAAACATATTGACCTTTGCAATATAATAAAGGACTTTATTAAAACTTATAATAGATAATGTTTCACGTGAGAAAATAAACTAATCAATTATTTTTCAGACTTCAATGAATATATATATCCATTTTTCTATCTCTTGATTCTATTCCCGTAGAACTTGATTCTATTTTTGTAGAACTTGATTCTATTTTTCTATAATCAAATAGTATTTTTTGGGTATTGCAAATTACAAAACAATAAATCAGGAATGAGCATATTTTATTTATGAGTAGATTATATTTATTAGAAGGATTTATTTTTGTCAAATGGTTTAATTTGATTACTTTTGTAGATTGAATATTAATAAATAACAATAATAAATTAACTATGGATTTTAGACAAGCTATTTTAGAGGGTATTCCAGAAGTATTGCCTGCTAAAAAAGATTATGATTTAACAGTAAACCACGCTCCAAAAAGAAAAGATATTCTTACTAAGGATGAAAAGAAATTAGCTTTAAAAAATGCTTTAAGATATTTCGATCCAAAATTTCATGCAGAACTTGCTAAAGAGTTTGCAGAAGAATTAGAGAAATATGGACGTATATACATGTATCGTTTACGACCTGATTATAAGATGTATGCTCGTCCAATAGAAGAATATCCAGCAAAATGTAAGCAAGCTGCTGCAATAATGCTAATGATTCAAAACAATCTTGATTATGCTGTTGCTCAACATCCACATGAGTTAATTACATATGGAGGTAATGGAGCTGTTTTCCAAAACTGGGCTCAATATCGTCTAGCTATGAAGTATTTAGCAGAAATGACAGACGAACAAACCTTAGTAATGTACTCAGGACACCCAATGGGCTTATACCCAAGCCATAAGGATGCACCAAGAGTTGTTGTAACTAATGGTATGATGATTCCTAATTACTCAAAGCCAGATGATTGGGAGAAATTCAATGCACTAGGTGTTACACAGTACGGACAGATGACTGCTGGCTCTTATATGTATATTGGACCACAAGGAATTGTTCATGGAACAACTATAACTGTCTTGAATGCAGGAAGAAAGATAGGAAAAGATGGTCTTGGTGGTAAGTTATTTATTACTGCAGGACTTGGTGGAATGTCTGGTGCACAACCTAAGGCAGGAAA
>JAQUTD010000020.1:15562-20418 GCA_028709955.1 Bacteroidales bacterium
CCTTTCCGTTGGGTTTGTGCTTCAGGAAAATCTGAAGACTTAGATCTTTCTGATAAGATAGCTATGGAAGTTTTAGAAAACATGGCTAAGACCTCTCCTGAGGAGATACAACAACAGATGAGAGATAATATTCAATGGATAAAGGGAGCAAAGGAGAATAAGCTTGTTGTAGGCTCTCAAGCACGTATCTTGTACGCAGACGCCCAAGGTAGAACAGAGATAGCCTCAGCCTTTAATAAAGCCATTAAAGAGGGTATAATCTCAGCACCTATTGTCTTAGGAAGAGACCACCACGATGTATCTGGAACAGATTCTCCATATAGAGAGACCTCAAATATATATGATGGCTCTTCTTTTACTGCTGATATGGCTGTTCAGAACTGTATTGGAGATAGTTTCCGTGGAGCAACTTGGGTTTCTATCCATAATGGAGGAGGCGTTGGTTGGGGAGAAGTAATCAATGGAGGATTTGGAATGGTTATTGATGGATCTGATGATGCAGAAAGAAGACTACGTTCAATGTTATTTTGGGATGTGAATAATGGTATTTCTAGAAGAAGTTGGGCTAGAAACGAAGGAGCAATATTTGCAATAAAGAGAGCAATGGAGCAAGAGCCAAAGCTTAGGGTTACAATCCCGAATATTTGTGATGAGGGATTAATAGATTCAATATTATAATAATTCTATTTAATAACAAGTACTTAAATAAGATGTTTCATATGGAACAGAAAAAGAAATAGAGTTTTAATTATGAAAAATTGGTTTGCCCTATATGTTCAACCAAGAAAAGAAAAGGTTGTTGAAAAGGAATTGTTGAGAAACAATTATGAAGCTTTTCTTCCCATAAAAAAATGTTTAAGACAATGGAAGGATAGAAAGAAAATGGTGGAAATGCCATTAATTCCTTCATATGTTTTTGTTTTTATTGAAGTAAAAGATATGTGGGATATTCTTAAAATAAATGGATGTGTAAAGTTCGTTTGGTTCGACAAAAAACCTTGTCCAATACCCCAATATCAAATTGAATCCCTAAAATTAATTCAGGAAAATGAAATTGACATTGAACTTGAAAATAATATTAGGCCTAACCAAGGAGATATGGTAAAAATTATTGACGGACCTTTTGAAGGATTGGTTGGTGTGGTTAAAAGAGGGAATAAACATAATTTTGCAGTAAGGATTGATAGCTTAGAGGTAGATATTCTTGTTGTTCTTGAAGAATCTAACATTATTAGGGCTGAAAAAATAGATAAAATAGAAAATAATTAATAATTTAATACATTAATATTATGAAGCAGTTTTTTAAATTTATGTTTGCTTCTTGTTTAGGAGTATTCTTATCAACCATATTATTGGTAATAATTTTCTTTGTTGTAGGCACTTCAATAATTGCCTCTTCAACAAGTGCAACACCACAAATCAATGATAATTCGGTATTGGTTCTAAAATTAGATAAACCTATTTATGATAGGGAGATTAGTGATTTTACTGCCCTATTATCAAGTTCTTCCGAAATTAATTCTAATTCATCTATTGGCTTAACTGAATTTATTTCAGTTATTAAGAAAGCCAAAACTGATGATAAAATTAAGGCAATAATGTTAGATTTATCACTTCTTCAAGCCAATGGATGGGCAACAGTTGAAGAAATGAGAGAGGCTCTATTAGACTTTAAGAGTTCAAAGAAAAAGATTTATGCCTTCAGTGACACCTACACTCAAAATGCTTATTATCTTGCAACCGTTGCTGATGAAATTTATCTTAACCCAGTTGGTCATGTACAATTAACCGGACTTGGAGGGCAAGTAATGTTTATAAAAGATATGTTAGATAAGTTTGATATAGATGTTGAGCTTCTTCGTCCTGCAAACAACGACTTTAAGAGTGCTGGAGAGATGTTTATAAACAATAAGATGAGCCAGGCAAATAGAACACAAGTTAAGGCCTATATTAGTTCAATTTGGGATTATATTTCAAATAATATGGCAGTATCAAGAAAGATAGATATTCAAACTCTAAACAAAAATGTATCTAATCTTGAAAGCTTTATGGCAGAAGATGCCTTAAAGAATAAATATGTTGATAAATTAACCTTTAGAACTGATTTACAGGAAAAGATTAAGAAAGATTTAAATAATTCGAAGATAAATTGGGTACAATATAAGAGTTATAGAAGTTCAATTGTTGACATTTTACCAAATAAATCTAAGGATCAAATTGCAGTTATTTATGCTTTTGGTGATGTAGGTCAAGGAAAAGGAGGAGACTTAGCAATTGGAAGCGAAACAATTGTGGAAGAAATAAGAAAAGCAGTTAAAAATAAAAGAGTGAAAGCAATTGTGCTTAGGATAAATTCAGGAGGGGGAGATGCAATTGCTTCAGAACAAATGACTAATGAAATATTTAAAGCTAAACAAATAAAGCCAGTTATTGTTTCAATGGGAGATTTGGCAGCTTCAGCAGGATATGAAATGGCTTGTGGAGCTACAAAAATTGTTGCAAACCCTACAACCCTAACAGGTTCAATAGGAGTGTTTGGGGTGATTCCTAATTTCGGAAGAGCATTAAAGAAAAGTATTGGAATTGGATTTGATACAGTTCAAACACATAAAAATTCAGTATTTATTAGCGGAGTATCTCCAATGTCTTCAGACACAAGAATGGTTATGCAAAGAAGTATAGATGCTTTTTATAAAAACTTTGTTCATAGAGTTGCAACAGGAAGAAACCTAACTGATAATTATGTTGATAGCATTGCAAAAGGAAGAGTTTGGGTAGGGAAAGATGCTAAAGAAATTGGTTTGGTTGATGAATATGGTGGTTTGTATAAAGCAATTGAAATTGCGTCAAATGAGGCTAAACTTAAAGAATATTCGATTATTGCACTTCCAAAAACAAAGGGTCTAACAGAACAAATAATGGATGCAATGGGAAGTGAAGTGGAAATGAAGCTCTTCACTAAAGAATTAGGAAAGCCATATTCATTTTTCTTACAACTTAAAAATATTTCAGATATGCAAGGAGTTCAGGCGAGATTACCTTATATAATTAGTTTCTAATAATAAGAGATTTAGCTTAAAAAATCTTCCTTTGATTTCTCAATATTTGAAAGGAGTTTTTGAAACTTAATGTTTTCAATTGCTGAATTCTTTTTAGCTTTGTTGAAAATTGACTTATCTGGATTATTATTAATTGAATCAATAAGTTTCTGCATATTAGGATTTAAGCCAAGAATCTTTGAGTTAAAGATTCTTGGCTTCTTATTCCAGGGGCATGCATTCAAACATATATCACAACCATAAATATAGCCATCTAAATTTATATTCTTTGGAACACTCTCCTTATTAATCATATTGTGATACGATGAGCAAAGATTGCAATTAATTGTTTTATTTAAATTTATCGCATTGTTAGGACAAGCTTCAATACAGAGCTTACAATCTTCACATAAATCATCAACAATTTGAGCCTTATAGTTTGTAGAATAGTTTGTTATGATTTCTCCAATTAGGATTTTACTGCCATAACTCTTGTTAATTAGAATTGAATTTTTTCCAATCCAACCTAAGCCAGCTTCTCTTGCAACCATTTTTTCTGAAAAGGGAGAGGAATCAACAAAAGCAATACCTTTAAATTCAGGATAAATATCTTGTATGCAGCTAATTATCCAATATAAAGCCCTTTTTATTGCTTTATGATAGTCTTCAAAATAGCTATAAGAAGCAAATTTTAATAAATGTTTTGACTCCTCATTTTGGCTAAAATGCATGTTTGCAAATTCTTGGGTGTTATACGAGAGAATAAAACTAAAAATTGTTTGAGCATTTTCAAGTAGGAGATATGGGTTTTTCCTTTTATCAATATTTTTGTTTAGATATTGCATTTCAGCATTATAACCTTTTTCTAACCAATCAAAATGAGATGAAATATCAAATTCTTTTGAGCTAACTGCTCCACAGTCTTGAAAACCAGCTTCAAAGGCTAATGATTTTATAATTTCAAAATCAATAATTTTATTCATTTACAAAAAACCTTATTCATATAATCTTACCCTAAATGCTGGATTTCTCAATCTCATAGGAATATATTGTCTTATCTTCAATCATATCTTTAATGCCTTCCATAAACTTATTAATAGATATAAGATGTTTTCTTGATTTAAGCGTAACTTCAATATCTTCTGAGACATCTTTAACAAAGAAAGTAAGATGAGATTTGCCCTTAGATTTTTTTGCTATTTTAGTTATTTTCTCAACAAAATTAGGCTTAATATTTTCAATAGGTATAATAAGTTTTATTGCTTTTCCGTATTTATCTAAAACCTCATCTAATTGTTCTATTTGCAAAATTTTAAATTCCAAGGTATCTTTTGAAGCTTCATCTCCCCAGCCTTTCTTCCGAACTGTTGCCTTAATCAAAACAAATAGACCTTCAATCATATATTTATTTAAATTGATGTAATCTTTGCCAAATAGGGCAATTTCTCTGCTTGCTGTTTCATCTTCAAAAATAAATTTTCCAAAAGGTTTCCCATTTTTTGTAGTCTTTTTCTCACATCCAACAATTGTGCCGGTTAGAAAAAGAGTTTTGTCTTCTAAAGGAGATAAATCATCTGAAAGTTCTTCAATTTTAGTATTTACAAATAACTTTTGTTCAAGTGCAAATTTATCCAAAGGATGTCCAGAAAGATAAAACCCAATTGATTCTTTTTCGTGTTTAAGTTGTTCAATTGTAGACCAAGGCTCGCAATAAGGAATCTCTGGCTCATATAAAACGCTATTTTCCTCTGCTCCAAACATAGAAACCTGTGATGAATTTTCTATATCCTTATATCTATTTCCATATTTTATAAGTCG
>JAQUTD010000021.1 GCA_028709955.1 Bacteroidales bacterium
TAAAACTAAAGCAAAAGTATAAAAAAATCTTTATCTTGCAAATTTAAAGTATAGATTTTTATAAATATTAATAAATAAACAATAAGATTGGCTGAGCTTATAGGCTATTGATTCTTGTATTTGAGAACCTCTTCATTAAAAAATTCAAGCTGAATACCCGCTTCTTTAAACATTTGCTCCGATTCTTCTCCTGCATGATATTTTTGCTGGCACACTACTCTCTTTATTCCACAGTTAATTATTAACATTGCACAGGTTCTGCATGGAGTCATCCGACAATAGAGGGTGGCTCCTTCAAGGGCTATACCTCTTTTGGCTGCTTGACATATTGCGTTCTGCTCGGCATGGACTGTTCTGACGCAATGGTTTGTTATCGTGCCGTCTTCATGATAGGTCTTTTTGAATAGGTGCCCTACTTCATCACAATGCGGCAACCCCACTGGAGAACCTACATATCCTGTTACCAATAGTTGTTTGTCTTTTACTATCACACATCCACTTCGTCCCCTGTCGCAGGTGGCTCTTTTGGCAGCGGCATTTGCCAATTCCATAAAGTATTCATCCCATGATGGTCTCTGGAATGGATCCTTATCTATTTCTTTTCTATTTTCTTCCATATCTGTTCTATCTTATACTTTAGGTCTTCTATTGTTCCACTGTTATCAACAAGGATGTCCGCCTTTTGGATGCATGAAATAAGGTTTTGAGCATTTATATCATTTGAACTCATCTCTCTTTCTTCGTTTTTTTGGAAGGTTTCGAAGCTTACATTGTCGGTTGAACTCTTCCTTTGAACTATTCTTTGGTATCGTATTCTAATGTCTGCATCAACGGCAATTAGTATAAAATCCTCCTTTTGGCGAAGAAATTCAACCTCCATCGGGTTACGAACGCTTTCAATTATACTGTTCTTTCCACTTTCTTTGGCTTGGGAATATAAGCTTTCTATAATATAGGATGGGCTATGTTCTTCTCTTAGGCGGTTGCCAATTAGCGTCATGGAGTCTCTATTTACCTCCAAGCCTTCTTTTTCTATTTTCTGAACTATAAAATCTCGTGCTGAGAAATGCAAGAACCCTTTTTCTCTTAGCAATTCAACAATGGTCCCCTTCCCAGCTCCAAGTGTGCCTGTTATTCCTATTATTGTCATTTCTTAGTACTTTCTTTTATACTTTGTACTTAAAAGATAGTTTTGAAAGGTCTTCGTTTGCTTTAACTATTTTTTCTTTTAGACTTTGTTTGTATGCTCGCATCTTTGCTTGTAAGTCTTTGTCGCCAGTTGCCATTATTTGAAGAGAAAGGATTGCTGCGTTTAATGCTCCATTTATTGCAACTGTTGCAACGGGAATTCCTGGAGGCATTTGAGCTATGGCAAGCAGGGCGTCAAGTCCATCCATGGATGCATTGATTGGAACTCCTATAACTGGAAGTGGTGTCATTGCGGCAATAACTCCTGGAAGATGTGCTGCCATTCCTGCTGCGGCAATAATTACTTCAATCCCTCTTTCTTGAGCCTGGGTGGCAAATGTTTCAACTTCTTTGGGAGTTCGGTGGGCTGAGAGTGCATTTATTTCAAAAGGAATTTCCATCTGATCTAAAAATATTGCAGCAGCTTCCATAACTGAATAATCGCTGGTGCTTCCCATTATAATACTAACTCGAGGTTTCATCTTCTTTATTATTAGATTATACAAAATTATTATTGAATATCAAAGTCCAAAAATACAACTTTCTATTAGATTGTCAAAATCTCAAGAAAGATTTCAGAAAGGGCTAATTGGGTTGTTGGGGTATCGAGCAGGATTGTTGAGAGTATAGAGCAAGGCTGGTGATAGTGTCGAGCAAGCTTGATTATAGTATTCAATATTTCTTTTCGCTATCTTTGCCAATTGTTTTTTAAAGAATTATTACCTTTGCACATAATTTGTCGTTTTAGACACCAAGAAAAAAATACTATAAACCATATGAAGAAGGTAATTAAGTTTTTTCTAAGAAATGTTCCTCGCAAATATTTGCAAAGGATTGTTCATCTTTCAACAAAAACAACTAAGCTATTTTATCTTGGCAACAATGTTGAGTGCCCTGTGTGCGGGAAACATTACAGGAAGTTTTTGCCTTATGGATATGTGGTTTCGAGGGAAAATGCTCTTTGTCCAAACTGTCTTGCCCTGGAGCGTCATCGTTTGCTTTGGCTTTATCTTAATGAAAAAACTAATCTCTTTACTGACAATCTTAAGTTTCTTCATATTGCTCCTGAGTTATGTTTTATGGATTATTTCCGCAGGCAGAAGAATATTCAGTACTCCACAGCAGATTTGGAATCGCCTTGGGCAGATGTTCATTTGAATGTTGAGAATATGCCATTGGAAACAGAGAGTTATGATGTTGTTATGGCTAATCATATTTTGGAGCATGTTGATAATTTGGATAAGGCATTAAGTGAAATATATAGGATTTTGAAGAAGGGAGGCTTTGCAATTTTACTCTCTCCAATCAATCCAAAACGCCTCTCTACCTACCAGGACAAAACCATAACCGACCCTTTGGAGAGAGAGAAACATTTTGGACAAAAGGACCATGTTCGTGAGTTTGGTATGGATTATGCAACAATTCTTAAAAGAGAAGGGGTAGAGATTATTGAGGACAGGTTTATAGAAACTCTTGAGAGGGGAAAAATAATTCGCTATCAATTGGCAAATCCTGATTGTTTGACGATAGAAAATCATATCTTTGTTGCAAGAAAACTATAAACCCAAATATAGATGAAGATAACATTAATAGGGACAGCTTACCCATACAGGGGGGGGCTTGCATTGTATAATGAGAGATTGATGGAAGAGTTCCAGAAACAGTCTAATGAAGTTTCTATAAATACATTTACCCTTCAATATCCTTCATTTCTTTTTCCTGGAGAAACTCAATTTGCAACATGGGAAAAGCCTAATAAGTTTCCGATAAAGAGGACAGTTAATTCAATAAACCCATTCAATTGGATAAAGACAGGCAGAAGTATAAAGAAGCAGAGGCCAGATATTGTTATAATTAAGTATTGGCTTCCTTTCTTTTCTCCATGTTTCTCTATAATGTCCAAAATCATCAAATCAAACCACCACACAAAGGTTATTACAATTGTTGATAATATCATTCCGCATGAAAAGCGTCGCTTCGACACCACCCTAACCAATATGTTTGTGAGGAATATGGATGGATTTGTGGCTATGAGCAAGTCGGTTTTCGATGAAATTACAAAGTTTAATGTTATGAAGCCAAGGGTTTTGTGCCCTCACCCACTTTTTGACAATTTTGGAGAATCAATAAAAAAGGAAGATGCCCAGAAAACTCTAAACCTAAACCCTGATGATATTAATCTTTTGTTTTTTGGGTTAATAAGAGGATATAAGGGATTGGATATATTAATTGAGGCAATGAGTGATGAGAGATTAAAAGAATTTCCTGTCAAACTACTTGTTGCGGGAGAATTTTATGACGATTCAAAGCGTTATTATGACAGAGTTAAGGAGTTATCACTTGAGGAGAGGATTCGTTTTGATGCAAGATTTATTCCTGATTCGGAGGTTAAGAACTATTTTTGTGCCACAGACTTGGTTGTACAACCCTATAAGAGTGCAACACAAAGTGGAGTAACGCAAATAGGATATCATTTCGAAAAACCAATGTTAGTAACAAATGTTGGAGGCCTGGCAGAAATAATCCCAAATAAGAAAGTGGGTTATGTTGTGGAGCCAAAAGCACAGTCAATAGCAAATGCAATTATTGATTTCTGCATCAATAGACCTGATTTTTCGGAAGGGATAAAGCAAGAGAAGAAGAAATATTCTTGGGAAAACATGACTCAAGCAATAGAAAAAATATATAAACAATTATAGATTATGATAATTAGAAGTAAAGCTCCTTTACGTCTTGGATTAGCAGGAGGAGGCACGGATGTCTCTCCATATTCTGATATTTATGGAGGTTGTATTCTTAATGCAACAACGTCTCTTTATGCCTATTGCGATATTATCCCCACCGACACCAAAACAATTAATTTCTTTCTTGAAGACAAAAAAGAAAGATACACCTATAAGAGCGAAAAAGAACTCCCAATTGACGGAGAAATAGACCTTTTAAAAGCAATTTATAACCGTATTGTTAAAGAATATTCACTTGAAGCATTGTCTTTTGATATTCACACTTTTGTTGATGCCCCTGCTGGCTCTGGCTTAGGCACATCTTCAACCTTGGTTGTTGCAGTTGTCGGAGCATTTTGTGAATGGTTTAGTTTGCCATTGGGAGAATATGATATTGCAAACTTAGCTTATAGCATAGAAAGAGAAGACCTGAAGCTTGCAGGTGGGAAACAAGACCAATATGCAGCAACATTTGGAGGATTTAATTTTATGGAATTCTTCTCAGAAGGGAAAGTTATTGTAAATCCTTTGAGAATTAGGGAAGACACACTTAATGAACTATCAAGAAACATTGTTCTTTACTATACTGAAACCTCTCGTAATTCTTCTGACATTATTCAATTGCAACAAGAAAACGTTAAACACAAAAATGAGCAAAGTCTGGAAGCAATGCACAAGCTAAAGGAGCAAGCAATAATGATGAAAGAAGCTTTGCTAAGGAGAAATTTGGATGAAATAGGACATATACTCAACATTGGTTGGGACTTCAAAAAGCAAATGGCAAAAGGAATTACAACCCAACTGTTTGAAGATGTTTATTTATCTGCACTAAAGGCAGGAGCAATTGGAGGTAAGATTTCAGGAGCAGGAGGTGGAGGTTATATTTTCTTCTACTGCCCAAATAACACAAGATATGATGTTATTGAAAGTTTAAGTAAGTTTGGAGGCTCTGTAAGACGATTTGAATTCACTAAGTCAGGATTAAAAACCTGGAAGAATTAATCTAATGAAAATTCAAGAAGCAATAATATTGGCAGGAGGACAAGGAACAAGGCTTAAGAGTGTTGTTGCCGATATTCCCAAACCATTAGCTCCTATTAATAATATTCCTTTCCTAACTTATCTTATTTGTTTTCTAAAGCAACAAGACATAAAACATATTGTTCTTTCGGTTGGCTATCGGTGGGAGATGATTAAAGAAATATACGGGGATAGTTATGAAGGATTAAAAATTTCTTACGCCATTGAACAGATGCCACTTGGAACGGGTGGAGGAATTGCTTTGTCTCTTGAGAAAACATATGAAAAAGATATCTTAATTCTTAACGGAGATTCTTTTATTGACTTTGAACTAAAGAAGTTTTATGAATTTCACAAAGCCAATAATTCAACTCTTAGTTTTGTTCTTAAAGATATGAAAGACTTTGAGCGTTATGGGAGTGTAGATGTTAAAGAAGATAGAATAATTGCCTTCTGCGAAAAAAAATTAATTAAACAAGGATTAATTAATGCAGGAGTATACATAGCCAAAAGAGATATCTTCAAAGGTTTAAACCTCCCTTATAAGTTTTCTTTTGAAAAAGATTATTTAGAACAGAAAGTTTCAGAAGGTCTATTCTTTGGCTACACCACCAAAGGTTATTTTATAGATATTGGAATTCCTGAAGATTATAATAAAGCACAAATAGATTTTAAAGATATATGGAAATAAATATTCCTCAACAACAAAAAGGGGAAGCAGAGGTTGTGGTTGATGAAACAAACACTGCTAAGGCTTATGGCTCAGGCTTAATAGATGTTTTTGCAACTCCAGCAATGATAGCACTAATGGAAAAAACAGCTCACAAGAGCATTCAAAGCTTTCTTACGGAAGGGATTGTAACGGTTGGAATAGAAATTAATGTAAAACATATTAAAGCAACCCCAATAGGAAAACAAGTGAAATGCTATTCAACCCTTCAAAAAATTGAGGGTAAAAGATTATACTTTACAATAGAAGCCTTCGACCAGGAAGGGAAAATAGGAGAAGCATCACATATTAGATATATTGTAGATGCTGTTAAGTTTGTTGAGAAAATTAAATAGTTAGGAAGTATAGAGATTTGAGGGCTTTAATGTCCTTTTTAAAAAGAAAAATATGGAAAACAAAGATTTTAGAATGGTAGCTAAGACCATGTTCGGGTTGGAAGATGTTTTAGTTAAAGAATTAGAAGCCCTTGGAGCAAAAAACATTGAAAAACTAAATCGTGCAGTTGGGTTTGATGGGGATATGATATTATTGTATAAGGCAAATTATCTTTTAAGGACAGCAGTATCAATACTTAAACCACTATATTCATTTGAGGCAAATAACGAGCAAGAGTTATACGATAATGTTTATAAATACAAATGGGAAAAGCTCATAAATTCGGATGGAACTCTTTTCATTGAACCAGTAGTGTATAGCACAATTTTCACTCATTCACTTTATGCTTCACAAAAAACAAAAGATGCAATTTGTGATAAACTAAGAAAGATGTTTTCTCAACGTCCTACAATGACAAGGGATAATCCAGATATAATTCTTAACCTTCATATACATGAAAATCAAGTAACAATATCTCTTAATAGTTCTGGAGAAAGCCTTTATAAAAGAAACTACAGAGTGGCTGTTGAGTCGGCTCCAATGAATGAGGTTGTGGCTGCAGGATTAATCCAACTTTCAGGATGGGAAAAAGATTGCAACTTCTTCGACCCAATGTGTGGTTCGGGAACTCTTTTGATTGAAGCGGCTATGTTTGCATACAATATTCCAGCACAATATTATAGAAGAGATTTCGCCTTTACTAAGTGGTCGGATTTCTCTATGCCTGACTGGAAACGAGTAAGAGAAAAAGCAGATAGAGAGATGGGAGATTTTGATTACGAAATTTGGGGATCAGATATTTCTGGACAAGCAATTAAAACTGCTCAAGAAAACATTAATAATGCAAAATTACATAAAGACATTCAAATATTCCGTAACGATATTCAAGACCAAGACCTTCCAGAGGGCAAAACTCTAATTATCTCAAACCCTCCTTATGGTGAAAGATTGGAAGTAGATGATATATTTGATTTATATGAAACCATAGGAAGAGTATTTAAAAACAAATACTCAGGCAATACAGCCTGGTTAATAAGTTCCGACTTCGAAGCTTTCAAATATGTTGGCTTAAGACCTTCTCGTAGAATAACTGTGTATAATTCTAATCTTGAATGTAAATTTTGTAAATATGATCTCTATGAAGGAAGTAAAAAAGCAAAGAAACAGAATCCAGAAGCCAATCTTCCTGAATAGCGTTTATTGATTTGAAACATATAACTAAAATGTAATTGACATTTGTTTTATCTTTATTATATTATTGTTAACCCATAATTCTAAAATATATGAAAAAATTATCTCTATTCTTTATCCTATTTTCTATTATTAGTTTTGGTTTAAAATCACAAGTTTTACACGAAGTTTATAGAGATAGTAAAACCAAGATACTTGAGTTTGATCGGTACAAATGGTATAATCTTTTAGATAATCTGGATGGAGATGATCTTTGGTTCAGCACTCGTGACACTAATAATCCCATTATACATATAGATAAAGATTTAAATATATTGTATTCAAGTGATAGTCCAAATAAAATTTATAGGACTTCTAAATCTAACAATAAATTATACGGAGTTAAGATTAAAGATAGTGTTGATTATGATCTTAATTACTATTACATTGAGTATTTAGACACTTATTGTGAAGACACCTTGGGTAATATTCTCTTTTCAAAACGGATTATGAATGAGAGTGATGATACTTTACAATGGCGTTATTGGAAAGAAATAATACTTGAGAATAAAGATAGAATATTTGCATTATTAAATACGTCACCAGAATATATTAGCTCAAGTGATCCTATAATTGCAATGAAATTAATTAGAATTGATTCTCTTGGAAATGTTGCTCAAACCAAGATCCATTATAGAGTTATTAATGAAGTTGATATTGCAAATTTTGATAATCAACACTTCTTACTATCAAAACAAGAGAGTTGGTTATCAAATGAAAATTATTTATACTATGTTAATACTAATACTTTAGAGATTGAAGATAGTATTGGAGGTTACGACGCATATAATATGAAGAAACTAAATGACTCCATATTTACTTTTTCTCATATATCCAATATAAGTTATAATTTTCCAGATTATTCATTTTCTTCATTTTTTAATTCTTTTTACTTAATGAATAAGAACACTAAAATTGGTTATCCAATTCTTTCTTATTGTGATCCAATCTACGATAGCATTTGGCATTTAACAAATAGAATGTATTCTGGAGCTAACAACGTTGACTTTATCACTACTGATTCAATTTATTCTTGTTTTTCTATGCATAAGCATTGGATGGAATATTATGGTCAAAATTTAGGATTCGGTATAGTCAATTATAATATAATAGGAGATACTAACTTTGTTTACAGAATTTACAATGGTTATAGCAATATACTTGGATTAAAAGCGACATCAGATGGGGGAGTTATCCTTTTATTCGGGAATAGTTTAGTAAAGTTTATGCCAAATGGATTAGCAAGTATTTTGGATATTGAAACCAAAGAAAAGGAAACAATAAAAGTTTATCCTAATCCTGCAAAGGAAATTCTATATATTGATATTGATTGTAAAAACTTCACAAAGAGTGAAATTGAGTTATTCGATATGCAAGGAAAATTAGTTAAGAAATCAAAACTAAATTCTAAGAAAGAAAATAGAATTAATGTTTCCAATCTAAATTCAGGAGCATATAATTATAATGTTTCTCTTAATGGAAAAACAATAAGTGGAAAGATAATTATTGGAAAGTAAAATAACTTAATTCACATAGAATATAAATAATAAGGCTTATTTATCTTCCCATTTATTCCAACGAATGTTTTCTTCGGTGTATTTTTGTTTTGGTTTTTCCTTCCCTGTTTGCCAACCTATTGGGATAACACATAGAGGAACGATATGAGAAGGTAATAACATTTCTGTTTGTATTATATTAACCCTTTCTTTCTTTGGATAAACTCCTGTCCATACTGCTCCAAGTCCCATACTTTCTGCTGCTAATAAAATATTTTGTGTTGCAGCACTACAATCCTGAACCCAATATTCTCTTCCTTCTCCCTGGAGGGCTTTTTCCATATTACCACAAACAATTATTGCTGCTTGTGCTTGAGATAACATTTTTGCATTAGGGAGTTGACTTGCAAGATTATCTAATATTTGTCTGTCGTCTATTGCAATAAATACCCAAGGTTGTGCATTAACTGCTGAGGGGGCTGCCATTGCTGCTCTAAGTAGGGTTTCTATATCTTCTTTCTCAACTTTCTTATTGGCATATGTTCTAACACTTTTTCGTTCTAATATGTTTTTCATAACTTCATCTGATTTGTTTGTGTTTTGTGCAATTGTTGTTGAACTAATTAACAACAAACTAATTAATAGCAGTTTGATTAATTTCATTACTCGTCTTTTTGGTTTATACTATTGTAAATTGGCTTTTTTTGCATTGGCAAATATATAAACTATTTTATATTTCTCATATATCTTCCTAAGATTTTTTCATTGCTTTCTAAATAATGAAAATAAATATGTACTTTTGTAAGTTATAATTTTTAAGTATGAAAAGGTTATTTATATTTCTTTTTGCCGTTTTTTTTATTAATCTTGCTTATTCTCAGGAGAATATTGTTGAGAAAGTGAGAAATGAAATAAAGGTTTGGGGTGAGGCTAAAATTCTTATTCCAAAGAATAATATTAAAGACCTTAATATATTGGCAAAGACAATTAGCTTAGATTATCCGAAAGGAGATTTTTGGCTTGGATACGTAAATCAAAAGCAGTATGATAATTTCTTAGCACTAAATTTAAAGCATAAAATATTTGAAGAAGATAATTCAACAAAGGCCTTAACAATGGCAGCAACAATGGCTCAAATGAGCAATTGGGATCGTTATCCAACTTATCAGGTTTATGATTCTCTGATGAGAAGATTTGCATTATCCTATCCCTCAATTTGCAAATTGGATACAATTGGATTTTCTGTGAATAATAGATTAATTCTTGCACTAAAAATATCCTCAAATCCTTATCAAGAAATTGACAAGCCTAAGTTTTGTTATTCATCAACTATGCACGGCGATGAACTTGCCGGGTATGTTCTATTACTTCGCTTAAGCAATTGGCTTTTGTCAAATTATGGAATAAACCAAAGGGCAACTGACATAATTAACAACACACAAATATTTATTAATCCTCTTGCTAATCCTGATGGGACATATGCAGGAGGAAATTCAACAGTAGGTTTTTCAAAAAGATATAATGCCAACAATATAGATTTGAACCGTAATTTTCCTGACCCTATTGCGGGGCAACATTCTGACTCAGAGCAATGGCAAAAAGAAACGTTAGCATTTATGAATTATGCCGATAGTAATGAATTTTCAATTTCTGCAAATCTACACTCTGGAGCTGAAGTATTAAACTATCCGTATGATTGTTCAACTTCTTCCAACATTTCACATTCAGATGTTGATTGGTTTATTGATGTTTGTGAAAACTTTGTAGATTCTATTCCTTTTTATGCTCCTGCTGTTTTTTTTACTGATGTTGTCACCAGTGGATATATTAATGGGGGAAATTGGTATGTTGTATATGGTGGCAGACAAGATTATCATACATATTTTAAGCATTCGAGAGAGATTACATTTGAGGTTTCCTTACAAAAAAAACTCTCTACCTCAGAATTAACTAACTATTGGGATTATTTAAGTCCTGGTCTAATCTCTTATATTGAAAATTGTCAAAAAGGATTAGAGGGATATATTAGAGATAGCATTACAAATCAACCCCTAAGAGCAAAAGTTTGGGTAGAAAACCATGATGGGTTTAATTCAGAAATTTATTCAAAAACAAGTTCTGGATATTATTACCGTCCAATTTTAGATGGAACCTATACAATTAGTTTTTCCTCTGATGGATACCTTCCAAAAACAATTCCTAATATTAATATTAGTGGCTCAGGGCTAACCATTCAAAACGTTCTTTTAGCAAAAAATGAAAATAGTTTAGAAGAAATAAACAATAGAATAGAATATAGTGTTTACCCAAATCCTGCAAATGATTTACTTACAATTTCACTTACCTCTAAGCCTGATTTAAAAACTAATTTCTCAATAAAAAGTTCGTTAGGAGTTGAACTTCTTGATGGGAATGTTATTGATAAAAAAACAATTATTGATATATCTAATCTAAATAGAGGGATCTATTTTATTAATGTAGGAACGAAGGTTACAAAATTTATTAAAGAATAAGAATATTAATCAAATACTATGAAACAACTTATTGTAATAGCACTTTTTTTTGGTTCAATTGGCTCAATATTAGCTCAAGAAACTGGAGAGAAAATTGTTGGACAAGACAAATCAATATCCACTCCTTTTTGCACTGCTGTTGTTGGATGGACGTTTCCTGATGGAGATATGGCAAAGAAATACGAGAGTTTTATGAATTTGAATGTCAATATTGGATGGAAGACAAAGGAGAATTGGTTATGGATGATGGAGTTTGGATTTGGATTTGGCAGCGATAATGCAAAGGGAAAGAATCAAATTCTCGAAGGCATTATGACAAAAGAAGGAGATCCTTTTGTTATTTCAAAGGAAGGTTCAGATGCAGGAGTTGTAGCTTATAATAGAAATCTTAGTTTGGTTGCCAAAACAGGAAAGATATTTTCTCTCTCAAAGAAAAGACCAAATTCAGGAATAATGCTAACACTTGGAGTTGGGGCACTTCAACATCAAATTATATATCAATCTACTTTAGAAGTTGCTCAACAATTGGAAGGGGATTATGCTTATTTATATGATAGACAAATGAGAGGAGTTATGGTTTCAGGATTTTTGGGATATATTCATATGAGTAAGAAAAGTTTTACTAATTTTTATGTTGGATTAGAATTTAATCAAGCTTGGACAAAATTAACAAGGGACTATCAAATTAACTACAACTACTCTGCTGATAAGATTTTCCAAGATAGAATGTGGACATTGAAATTTGGTTGGATGTTCCCCTTCTTTGGTCGTGATGCAGACAAGGTTTATTATTTTTAAGCATGAATTATATTTATTCATTTTTTATTTATCTTTATACTGCATTAATCTTTTTTGTTTCTCCTTTCAATAAAAAGGCAAAGCTAATTGTTGAGGGACGAAAACAAAGTTTTAAAAAGCTTGAAGAAAAAATATCAAAAGAGGATAAGGTAGCTTGGTTTCATGCTGCCTCACTTGGAGAATTTGAGCAAGGCAGACCACTTATTGAAGATTTCAGGAAAGAAAACCCTAAATTTAAAATTCTATTAACCTTCTTCTCTTCCTCTGGCTACGAAATAAGAAAAAACTACGATAAAGCAGATGTTGTAATTTATCTTCCAAGCGATAGAAATAAAAATGTTCGTCGTTTTCTTGAACTTTCCCATCCCGATTATGTGTTTTTTATTAAATATGAGTTTTGGTATAATTTCATTAGAGGTGCAAAAAAAAAGGGAGTAAAGATATTCCAAGTATCACTTATTCTTCGCCCTAATCAATATTTCTTTTCCCCTTTGAGCTCTTGGTATAGGAAACAACTAAAGCATTTTGACTTTTTCTTTGTTCAAAACCACCAAACAAAAGAATTATTAAACTCAATTGGGATTGAAAACTGCAAAATAACAGGTGACACACGATTCGATAGAGTTTCCCAAATTGCAAATGAGGCTAAGGATTATGAAAAAATAAAAGAATTCTGCCAACAAGACAAAATTGTTCTTATGGGAAGTAGTTGGAGTAAGGATGAGCAATTAATGAAAGGAGCAATGGAGGAAATAACAACAAAATTCAAATTAATTATTGCACCTCATCAAGTTGACAATAATCATATAAAACAAATTAAAAGTCTTTTTCCTAAGGCTGTTTTATATTCAGAAATTTCTAAATTTGATTATTCAAATAGTAATAATGAAAATAATATTTTGATTATAGATTGTATTGGTATTCTATCCTCAATATATAAATATACTACAATTGCTTATATTGGGGGAGGATTTGGAGATGGAATACATAATATTTTGGAGGCGTCAGCATTTGGGAAACCTATTTTATTTGGACCTAACTATAAAAAATTTAAAGAAGCTTCCGATTTAGTTGAAAAAGAAGGGGCATTTTGCATTAGAGATAGCTATAAACTTGCTAAATTAATTGATAATTTATTGTCAAATAGCAATTATTACAAAAAAAGTTCTGATATTTGTCTAAAATATATTTCAGAAAACAAAGGGGCTTGTCAAATAATTTTGTCTGAAATAAAAAAATTTTAAAATAGTAGGATGACCTATAAGAAAATCTTAAATATAAAGATATTTTTACTTATTACTACAATTCTTTTTGTTGGTTGTAGCCCATATAAACATATATCAAAAGAGGGTTATTTACTTTCAAAAAATAAAGTATTTGTTGATTCTAAAACCTTATCTAAAACTGATTTCACAAATTTAATCAAACAAGACCCCAACAGTTCTATTTTAGGTTTGAAAATTGGAATGTATGTTTATTCAATTTCTCCCAAGGGGGAAGATTCAACAGTTAGCTTTATTTCTCGTAATCTTTTTAGAAAATTGGGGCAAGCACCAGTTGAGTTTGATAGGGATTTAGCCTATCGTTCAACTCAAGAAATGAAAAGTTTTTTAAAAAATAAGGGATGCTTTGAAGGAGATGTTGATGACAGTATAGTTTTTCACAAAAGAAAGGCAATGGTTTTTTATTTCGTTAGTATTGGAAATAGATATACGGTAGATACATTTTTTGTTAGTTCAGACGACAAATACATTTTGCCAACAGTTAAAGAGATTATGTATAATTCTCCCATAAAGAAAGGAATTTTCTACGATGAAGATCTTTTTATTTTAGAAAGGGAAAGACTTGCAAATGAATTAAATAATAGAGGTTTCTACGATTTCACAAAAGATTATATTATTTATAATATTGACACAAACAATAATAACTTATCGGCAAAAATCAATCTTCATATTCAAAGGAAAAAGTCTGAACAATTTGAAAATGGGGATAGTTTGGTTGATTTACTCACAAATGCTTCATCTTTCAAAAGATATAAGATAAGGAACATATACATATATCCAGACTTAACAAATCAGCAAGGTTTAAATTCAGATTTAAAAATAGATACAAGTATTATATTCCATCGTCCAAAAGATAAGTTTGGATTAAATAAGTATTATGTTATCTCCTCTTCATTGGCTCCAATGAAAATTAAACCAATACTAAGGGGCGTGATGTTTCAGAGGGATAGTCTATTTTCTCCTGTCTATGCTGAAAGAACATATAATGCACTTAATCAGCTGAAGAACTTTAAATTTATTGACATATCATATTCCTCAATCTTATCAGACAACAAGGGAGTGATTTTAGACACCTCATTATTAGATTGTTTTGTTAAACTTTCTTTAACAAAGCCAATCCTTGTTTCTACATCACTGGAAGCTAATTTCTCTGCAGTAAATAATTCTCTTATTGCAAATAATAACTCCAATTTTGGAATGGAGCTTAATGCAGGAATTCAACATAAAAACATCTTTAAGGGTGCTGAAATCTTTTCTTTTAATGGGAAGACTGCTTTTGAAATAAAAAGCGATATATTTAGCAATAAGATAGACACAATAAATAAATGGTCATTGGTTAATGCCTTTGAGGCAGGATTTGATTTCGGAATTGAATTTCCTCGCTTCCTTATACCTTTTGGAACAAATTTCTACTCAATGCAATTCCTTCCTCACACAACAATTAAAGCTGGGTACAATTTTCAGAAAAGAAACTATTTTGAACGTTCAATTTTTAATCTAAACTTCGGTTATAGCTGGAACTACCTTACAAAATACAACCATGCTATAATTCCAGTTGAAATAAATCTTGTTAAAATGAACGTTACAAGTCAATACTATGTTGACTATATTAAAACTTTGGACAAAAGAATTAGATATCAATATTCCGACCATTTGGTTACTAACTCGAGATATAGTTATATGTACAATGGTCAAGAGCTTAGTAAGAAAAAAGACTTCTCTTATTTCCGTTTCAACATAGAAGTAGCTGGGAACCTTATTTATCTAACAAATAATTTATCACAATCCCCAAAGAACGATTTAAATCAATATACAATTTTTGGCATTCCTTATGCTCAATATGTAAGAACTGATATTGACTTCAAAAAATATCATTATTTTTCTGAAAATAAGGTGCTGGTTTTTCGTACCTTTGGTGGGATTGGTATTCCTTATGGCAATTCTTCTGGTCTTCCCTACGAAAAAAGCTTCTTCTCTGGTGGCAACAATAATCATAGGGCTTGGGAGTTGAGAGAGCTTGGACCGGGGTCTTCTATTATCGACCAGTCACAACTAAGGTATGATCGTTCTGGAGACATACAATTAGGAGCTAATTTTGAATATCGTTTTTCTATTTTAGGTCCTATTGAAGGGGCTACCTTTATTGACATTGGAAATGTTTGGACACTATATGACCAAAAGGATATGCAAGGAGGACAATTTCAATTTAACAGGGTTTTAAAGGAGTTGGCAACGGGTGCTGGTTTTGGAATAAGACTAAATCTTCAATTCCTTATTATTCGTTTTGACTTTGCAATTAAGGTGTGGAACCCTTCAAAACCAATAAACGAAAGATGGGTGATACCTCAAACAAAATTTAGTGACATTAATATGAACTTTGGAATCGGATATCCTTTCTAATTCATAAGCATAGAAAAACCATATTTCTGCATTTGATTTGCTTTTGCTCTATTTTGATTTATATAATTTGTTTTATCGGAAGTCTTGTATTTATATAAGTATTCATTTCCATTCTTATTCCAAATATAAAAATACTCATTATCAATCACTCCCAGCTTATCATCTGCTGAAAAAAATCCATATTTTCTTGAATTGATTTCAAAGTCAATACCAAGAGTTTTATTGTTTTCTATTCCTAAATAGGAAGAAATTAATGCAGGAACATCTATTTGGAGCCCAATATTTTCAACCTTCTTTGGTTTTAGTTTTGACGGGGAATAAATAAGCAAAGGAGTATGGTGATAAGATAGAGGGAGCTCATAATTAGTTTTACCCTTATATGTTCCATGGTCAGCAATAAAAACAAAAACTGTATTACCAAACCAAGTTTCCTGATTTGCCTTTTCAATAAACTCTCCAATTGCCCAATCGGAATACTCTATCATTTTGTCTTTTATATCTTTCGATTTTGCAACAAGTGAGATATTTTCTGGGAATATATATGGTCCATGATTTGATGCAGTTAGAATAGTTGCAAAGAAAGGGTTATTGCTCCCAAGTTTTGTTATTTCTTCAATTGCACGATTTAACATCACATGGTCAGGCACTCCCAAAGTACTTTTGACCTCATTTTTTGGATAATCCTTAACAGAAATGATTTTTTCTATACCATTAGCCAAAAGGAAACCGCCAATATTATCAAACTGATCATCATGTGTTGTAAAATATATTGTTTTATAGCCATTTTCCTTAAGAATGTTGGGCAGACCTCCCTCCATTTTTGGGATAATGGTTGAATTCATAGAATGCTTATGCATAAGAGCGGGCTGACCAAATAGAGTTGAATAGACTCCATTATATGTGTGAATTCCTGCTGTGTATACATTTTCGTAGGATATAGAATTGATTAATAAACTATCCAAATTAGGAGTTAGCCCTTTTTGATTTCCAAAATGACCAATATTAGTTGCACCCATTGCTTCCATAATAACAAGAACGACATTAGTGTTTTTATCAAGCACAACATCTCTTTTCTTCCCATTCTCTTTCATCTTCCTAAACTCATTTTCCACAAAAACCCTCGCCTCTTTCTTATCCATTAAATTGAGTGGTTTATTGTCTTGCTTAAATTTTTCTTCAACACTTTTCATAAAAGTGTAGGTGGGATTAAGTCCCATTTGATTAATAAGAGGATTGTTTGAAAAATATGCAGTCCCTACTTTCATCGGAGATTTAATTTCAATTCTACCCCTCATTCCCAAAAAACATAACCCAATTACAAAAAGGAAAAACAAAGAATTAATAAAATATGCCTTAGCATTTAATCTTGACTTATTGGAAGTTGATTTGCTTAAAATTAGAAAACGATTATAAACTTTTCTCATAAGCCAAGAGTAGATGATAATAACACCAACAAACAAAAAAAAGAAGAAAATATAAGAAACTTCCTCAACAATCATCTTAAAAACAAAGCCAGGACTATCCATCCACAATAGAGCTTGAACATTAAAACGATTGAAAAAATATTTAAAATAAGGGATATCAACACTCGAAATTGCAAAGCAAATGGAGAAAAGAACAACAAGAAAATAGTGATTAATCTTATAGAATATTCTATTTTTTATATTAAAGTAGTAAGCAAAAATAAAACTGATAAGAATTGGAGAAATCACAAAACAAGAAATTAGAGTATCAAACCTAAAACCCATAAAGAAGGCCTTAAATAAAAGAATATACCCTCCATCTTGACTTAAAATCTCAGTTATGGATTCATTATGAAAGGGCAAGATAGCAATTCTAAATAGAAAGAAAAAACAAATAGCAATCAAATAAGACCATAACAAATAAAGAACCTGCTTAGGCAAAAAAGATCTCTTAACCATAAAAAAAATTTTAATCAACAAAAATACTAATTTTTTTTGATAATATAGTATTTGCGATCCCAACAAAATTAGTATTTGATTATAGGAAATTAGAATCAAGTTCTACGGCAGTAGAATCAAGTTCCACGGAAATAGAATCAAGTTCTACGGAAATATAATTTCTTTTACCTTTTGAATTAGACTTTGGGAATCAATTTCGGATAACTTTTGTAGTTCTTTAACGGAGCCATGTTCTATAAACTTATCTTTAATCCCCATTCTTATAATATTATTTTTGTATCCCTTATCAATTGCGTATTCTGAAATAGCGGAGCCAAATCCTCCAATTTCAACTCCATCTTCAATTGTGATAATGTTATGATACATTGAAAATGCTTCTTCAACAAGTGCTGCATCTAATGGTTTTAAGAAACGCATATTATAAATTGCAACTTCAATTCCTTCTTCCTTTAATTCATTTGCTGCAATTATTGCATTAACACCAATTGCTCCTAAAGCAAGTATAGCAATCTTATCCCCTCCTCTTATTTTTTCTCCCTTGCCAATTTCAATGGTTTCAAAATCATTTCTCCAATTTTTCAAAAATCCTTTCCCTCTTGGATAGCGAATAACCAGCGGAGAGGATAATCCTTTTTGGGCTGTGTACATAATATTTCTTAGTTCTATCTCATTCAAAGGAGCAAATATTGTTAGATTTGGAATGGAGCGAAGATAGCTTAAATCAAAAACACCATGGTGAGTTGCACCATCTTCTCCAACCAAACCTGCACGATCTAAACAGAAAATAACGGGTAGGTTTTGTAGTGCGACATCGTGTATAATTTGGTCAAATGCCCTTTGGATAAAAGAAGAATATATATTACAAAAAGGAATAAGTCCATTGGTTGCCATTCCGGCGGCAAATGTTACGGCATGTTGTTCTGCAATACCAACATCAAAACATCTGTCTGGAAAAACATTCATAAACATATTCATTGAACATCCAGAAAGCATTGCTGGAGTTATACCAACAATTTTATTATTCATTTTGCCAAGTTCAACTAAGGTTTCTCCAAACACATCTTGAAATTTCGTGGCGCAATCCTCTCCTACGTCACATTGTTCTCTTTCCCCTGTTTTGGGATTAAATACTCCGGGAGCATGATAAGTTATAGGATTATCCTCTGCTTCCTTAAGTCCTTTGCCTTTTTTTGTAATTATATGGAGAAGCTTAGGTCCCTTGATTTTTTTTATGTCTTCTAGAGTTTTTACTAATGAAAGCACGTCATTTCCATTAATTGGTCCAAAATATCTTATCTTAAGAGCTTCAAAGAAATTACTCTTGCCAGAAAACATTGATTTAACAACAAACAAGAAACGTCTGACTATGCTTTTTGGCTTACGATAGGAGTTTGTGTTCCCTCCCAACATATTCCACAACTTATTCTTAATTCTATTGTAGGTTGGGGAAGTTGTTATGAGAGTAAAGTATTCGCCTAAGGCACCAACTTTTTTATCTATTGAAATGCCATTATCGTTAAGAATAACAAGCATATCAACATCAGTTGTTCCTGCATGGTTTAGGGCTTCAAAAGCCATTCCACCTGTCATAGAACCATCTCCAATTACTGCAATATGATGATTTTTAGTATTTCCTTTTAATTTATCAGCCATTGCCATGCCTAAAATTGCAGAAATGGAAGTAGAGGAATGTCCAGTGCCAAAGCAATCATATTTACTTTCGGAAATTTTTGGGAATCCGCTCAATCCATTAAATTTACGAATAGTTGGAAATTCATCTTTTCTTCCAGTTAAAACTTTATGAGAATAAGCTTGATGCCCAACATCCCAAACAAGAGAGTCTTTAGGAACATCATAAACATAATGTAAAGCAACCGTCAGTTCAACAGTACCTAAAGAAGACCCAAGATGACCAGGATTTTCTGCTAAAACTTCAATAATATATTCCCTAACCTCATTACAAAGTTTAGATAATTGATTTTTAGACAATTTCTTTATATCTTCAGGAAAATTCACATTCCTAAGAAGTTCCCCTTGATTATATTGTTGCATATCTTTTTCTAATAATAAAGTGCAAATATACGCAAATAGATAAAAATAAAAAACTAATATATAGATTTGTTTCATTTCTTAAACTTGGTAATTTAAATATTCTTCCTAACTTTGCATTCAATTTTGATTTAGAAAAAATTATTCATA
>JAQUTD010000022.1 GCA_028709955.1 Bacteroidales bacterium
CTTATCTAAAACTCTATTGATAGGCTTTCCAACTTCACGGATAGGCTTTCAAACTATTTTTACTTGATTAAAATCTCATTCAAATGTATGTTTGAGTCTAATGCAAATATATATCTTAATATTATTGGAATGTACATCTCAGAAAGCTGAGATGTACATCTGAGCAGTGTTGAGATGTACATCTGAGGGATGCTGAGATGTACATCTCAGCTTTTATGAGATGTGCATCTGAACAAGTTTTTTATCAAGTTAAAATAGTTGTAAAGCTTATCATTAGAGTTGGAAAGCTTATCCTTGGAGTTGGAAAGCTTATTAAATTGATTGTAAACAAGATGCAGCGTTATGGATTTGCACTCCCGCACATATTTATTATAAGAATCTATAATCTGTAGGATATAGAATATTTGTCGCTTGTCTATGAAAAAATAATGCAAGAGGGAGATATTCAAATTTCAAAAAGTAATTTTTTAAAATATTTTCTTATACACTTGATTTTTTTTAATAAAATGATTATCTTTGCTTATTAATTCAATAAAAAATTATTTACTTAGTTTATTATTTGAATAATCTCTTAATTCCAAAAGATATGATTAATTTAAAGAAAGAAATTAAAGACGTAAGGAATAGATTGATAAACTATTCCTTAATTGCATTATTAGTTTTAGCATCCCCAATTTTTATTGTGTCAGTAATTCAAATCTTTATTTCAGAACAATACTTTTCAATTCATTTTCTAGAATTTGGGTTTATTGCCTTAGTTTTTGTTTTACGGCATAAACTTAGTACTTCACTAAAAGCAAATATCGTTGCTTCTTTATATGTTTTAGCTGGAATTCTGGGAGTTTATTTCTTTGGAATATCTGGAGGATATTTTCTAAGTGTTATTGGAATTGCTCTTATTACTCTTTTCTACGGAAAGAGATTAGGTATTATATATTCAATTATTGCTATCATATCATTTGTTGTTATTCAAAGTTTATATTTTGAAGGATATATTGTTAGGCAAATTGATTTTAACCTCTTTAATGAAAGTCTTAATAACTGGATTTCAGCATTTTTTACTCTTGTAATTACTTCCTTTATTCTAATTTTATCAATTAGTATTTTTCACGACTATCTTACTCTACTGATTAAAAATTTAGATACAAATAATGATAAATTAATAACATTAAATAATGCTTATGAGAATGCATTACACCAAGTTAGTGATAGTGAAACAAAGTATAAGAAAGTCTTCCAATCACTATATGAAGCTGTAATTGTTAGTGATGAAGAAGGTAATGTGATTGATTGTAATGATTCTGCAATTAGATTATTTGGGTTTAATCGCGAATCATTCTTAAGTATAAATCTTCATAATGATGATATAAAATTTCTCTATCCGGATTTGACTCCTATTCCAAAAAGTGAATCTCCTGGTAAAAAGTCTTTGGATTCTGGATTATCTTACAGAAATGTTGTAACAGGGTTTGAAAGTTCTGAAGGATTAAAATGGTTAAATATTAATTCAGAATTATTTAATATAAAGGGCTATGGGGTCTACCTTACAATACATGATATAACTCAAGAAAAGATAAAAACAGAGGAACTTCGGATATTTAACCAATATTTCTCAACATTTTTAAATAATATTTCTGATATAATTTACTTTGTTGACAAAGAGGGGAAGGTGATATTTTGCTCACAAAGTTTTGCTAATCTTAATTCAAAATCTTCATGGAAAAGTCTTGTTGGAAAATATGTTAAAGATATATTACCTATGGGATATGTTGAGCAGTATATTGAGGGCGATAAGCGTATAAGCTCAACAGGAGAATCAATAATTGGTAAGATTGTTAAACATATTGGTTTTAACGGAAGTGATATTTACATACAAACAAGTAAATGGCCTATTCGTAATAATGAGAATGAAGTAATTGGAATTATAGGCATTTCAAGAGATGTTACTGAATTTGTTGAAGAGAAAAATAATCTTCAAAAGAAATCAAATATGATTAACCTACTTCTTAATTCTACTGCTGAGGGAATTTATGGTATTGATTTAGATGGCAATTGCACTTTTGTTAATAATGCTTGTTTGAAAATATTAGGTTATAGCTCCGAAGATGAGTTTTTGGGCAAAAACACTCATGATTTAATTCATCATTCCTACAAGGATGGGTCAAAAATGCATAATGAAAACTGTACTATTAGATTGGCTATAAAAGAAGGTAAGGGAGTGAGTTGTGATGATGATGTATTCTGGAAAAAAGATAATACCAGCATACCAGTAGAATACTATTCCTATCCACAAATTGTTGATGAAAAGGTTGTGGGTTGTGTAGTTACTTTTATAGATATTACAAACAGGAAAGAAAATGAAAAAAAGCTTATTAATTATAATCATGAACTAAAAAGATTAAATAACGATAAAGATAATTTTATCAAAATACTTGCCCACGATATTAAAAATCCACTTAATGCAATTATGGGCTTTTCTGAATTTATACTAACTAATTATGATGATATTGATGACGAAACTATTAAGGAATATTGTTCAATAATCAACGAAAGCTCTCTAAAAACATTTGAACTAATGGAAGAAATTCTCCTTTGGCTTAAGGTTCAATCAGGAAAGCTCAAAGCAAATCCAATGGAATTAGAATTATATCAAATAACTGAAAGAATATCTCAAACATTTATTCCTATGACTCAAAACAAACTAATAACCATTGAAAACAATATCCCAAGAGATTTATTTATCAAAGCGGATATCAATATGACAAGAACAATTATACGAAATCTAATATCCAATGCTATTAAGTATAGTTTGGTTGGTGGTAAGATTATTATTAACTCTGAGAAAAAAGAGAATGAGACAATAATTTTTGTTCAAGATTTTGGTATAGGCATGAGTGAGAAAGAAGTTGAAGGAATTTTTCTATATTATAATAATCAAAGCAAAGAAGGAACTATGGGAGAAAAAGGAACTGGATTTGGATTGCTTATCTGTAATGAATTAGTTATAAAACAAAGAGGAAAGATTTGGGTAGAAAGTCAAGAAGGCAAGGGAAGTAAATTTATTTTCTCACTACCAAACTAAATAAACAAATTAAAAATTATATATTATATGGAATCAAAATTTTATGGCTTTAGTGCTAAGAGCTTGCAAGGTAAAGATATTAGCATGAATGATTTTAAGGGGAAAACCGTTTTGGTGGTTAATACTGCAAGCAAATGTGGACTTACTCCACAATTTGAAGGGCTTGAAGCCTTATATAAGAAATATAAAGACAAAGGCTTTGTTGTGCTTGGTTTCCCATGCAATCAGTTTGCTAATCAAGAGCCTGGTGATGAGAATTCAATTTCTCAAGGTTGTATGATAAATTATGGAGTTACCTTTCCTATGTTCTCAAAAATTGATGTTAATGGTGATAATGCTCACGAGTTATATAAGTATTTGAAAAAAGAACTCAAGGGTATGTTTTCAAGCAAGATTAAATGGAATTTCACCAAATTCTTAATTGATAGTAATGGAAAACCCATCAAGAGATTTTCTCCTGTCACCAAACCTGAGAAGATTGATAAATTTCTTGAAAAACATCTTGGCTAAGGATTAGAAGTTAATTGTTTTTGAATTAGAGCATATTCTATTTTACAAATACTTTTAATAAACTTATCTTAACATTACTTCTTTTATATTTGAGTTGAAAGCTTTTGTGTTAATATAGTTTCTCTTTTTAGTTAGGTGTAATCCTCTTTCATAGCTTCCAAAATAAAGCCCACTAAGAATCCCTCCTGCTCCAAGGTAAGCTGTAACGTAGTTTTTTGTAATAACTTCATAGCCACCAAAAACCAATACTCCTGCATTTAACAAAAAACTAACAATTCCTTCTGACCAATAGCCTGCGTAAATATGTCCAAGTCCTGGGAAGAAAGAGAGGTACTTTGCAGTCTTCTCGCTTTTCAATTTTGGTTTATGTCTATAAATACTATCTATAATTGGTATAATTTCGCTCTTATTGCTTTGCTCCAAATACCTAATTGCCTTTTGCTTAGCCTTTGAGTACTCATTTAATTCATTATAGACTAAGGATTGAATAAGTAGAGTATGTGAAATGCTTGAGGAATCAAGAGATAAATACATTGTTTCAATGGTTGAAGCAGCTTTGGAAAAATTTCCATTTAAATAATATATAAAAATTTTCTGATAATAATATTCCTTGAGCTCTATTTCATTAAGTTCGTATTCCTGAACTCTTTCTAATGTTCGTGAAGCTCTATCAAAATCATTCATCTCCTTAAAAACATTAGCTTTTTGAAGCAGAGCTTGATTTTTTTGTTTATTATCTTGTGAAAGAAAAATTATTCTTTCATAATTAAGAATCAATTTTTCGTAATCCTTGCTCATTAAGATTTTGTCCTCAGCAACAGGCTTAAAATCTTGCCCTTTAGTTAAAGAGGGTACGCAAAGGAATATGAATATTGTATAGTATGCTAATGTTTTGTTTATGATTATAGTCTTCATAATAGATTTTTACAGATGAAATACTTCCGTATATATTACCAATATAAAACACCATGCCAATTGTTCCAAACACAATAGTTTTCCAATTAAGCAATCCGTTTCTTATCCAATTCTCAGCAGTAATTGCTCCTAAAGATCCAATCAAAAGAAAAGATGAAACCCCTTCTCCATAACTCCCTGCATACACTTTTCCTAAACCAGGAATAAGAGAAGAAAGCAAACCAGCCATATAGGGAGATTTCTTTTTATGGGATTTGAAATTATTGAATATTTCTTCCAAGGCTTTTTCTTGGTCGGAGATTGCAAAATTATCATAAGTGAACTTACTTCTGTAGTAATTATACGAATTGAAATCTCTTTCCAAAAGTGATAAACCAGCCTTTTGCAAATTATACATCGATTTATATTGACCAATGCTATCTTCAAAACTGTTTAATATTTGATTAGACTTTTTGTAATCTCCTATATAAGCATTACTGATAGCATTATATAGATTTGCCTTAGTGTATAGATTTGAAGTTTGATTTACTTTTTCAAAGAAAGCTGAAGCATCTACTAATTCTTTATTGCTATACAGAATCCATCCTTTAAGAAAATTTATACTATCTACTATTCCACTATTTAAAAAATAAGATTCGTAATCGATATCATCAACAAGTGCTTTTGCTTCTTCTTTAAGACTATTACCAATTAGGTATAACGCAAAATCATAGTCTTGTTGAATATATTTCTTCTCCTGAGAGTAGAGATTCAAACAAAAAAATAATATTATTGAATATAGAACAAATCCTCTTATTGGTTTCATTTGATTTCTGCTTTTACTTTCAGATCTTTTCTATATCTATCAGCTGTTTCGTGTATTTTCTTATCATAAGTTTCAAAGTGGAAATGAGGTTTGTCAGATAATGCAATTCTTGTGCAGCGAGTAAGCCTATCAGAAGTCAAAAAAGTACCCTTAAGAATACCATACTCCTTAATAAGTTCCTTGCTATACTCCGAACAAGATGGATTAAAAGCACAACCTCGAGATAGTTGAGCAGAAATAAACTTTTGATAAACAAACATTGAAGAACTTAGAATATGGTAGAATGGATTAAAACTTCTCTTTCCTTTTGTAAAGCCATATTTCACACTCCTATCTTGAAATTCCTTTTTTTCAAAATTTTGTTTTTTTAAAAGCTCAATATCAGTTTTTGATTGAGAAAAAAGAGGATTTGACAAGAAAAGAAAAAAAATAAACAATAAGGATAAAAAGTTCATTTTCATTATTTAGGCATATTAATTGGATTAACTAATTTTGCTGAAGAAGGAATTTGATAGTCAAAAAGATTGTTAAAACTATGCTTATTTACTTGAACATTTGAATAAACATCCCTTTTTACAATTGAATCATTAGCTGAAATATATGATATTTCTGTTATTTGAGTAGGAAAAGTAAAAATATTGAACTTCTGGTATTTATCATAATAAACCTTTCTAACCAACAAGCCTTTTTTATCAAAATAGGCAGAGTAAATTGGTAAAGTATTCTCATAAACCATCTCGATTTTACTTATTTTGTCTGTTTTACTAACTTGAGAAACAAAGGTTTTGATAATTCTCTTGCCTTCCTTCTTTTGATTCTGAAGCTTAAAACCTAAATCTAATAATCCAAAATCATGGTATTCGTTAGTAAGAAAACTATATATTAACTCATTTCGAGAAGACATTGATTTTTCATTCAAAAGCATAACCTCATTTGTCTTTGGATTATATACTCTTGCTTCTCCAAAAGAATTTGTAACAAGAAAATATTCTTCAGGTCTAATGTAATGAGTGACAAGCTTCCCATTGGTCTGATAGTAAATATCCCTTTCAATAGTTAGAAGCTTTTTATTCAAAAATTGCTTAGATACAACATTTGTACTAATCTTATTTTGGGGAAAAGATATGGAAGGGATTAATATCAAAACGAATAAGAGAAGTTTTCTAAAATAAATATTCATACTTAAATATTTTATTAAAAAAAGGGACGAGTAAAAATTATTCGTCCCAATTCAATTCTTTATTGATTATTTATAATATGATTATAACCACATCATAAATCTTTTGTTGTTTACATAGTTACCAATATCATTATTTGCTGCACCAATCAACAGGACTACCCAGTCAACAAAGGTGACAATTCCAAATATACCTCCACATGTGAAAGTATATAAAGCCCACATGTAGCCATTAGTTCCTAAATAATGACGGTGAATACCAAAACCTCCAACTACCCAGCAAATAGCAAACGCTGCCCATGGGTTAGGACGGTTAAATGATGCTAAATTATTATTAGCATTTGTATTCATAAGGCCAGCACCAAATAAGTTCAAATCTTGAGAAGATACTTCAGTTGCTGAAGCAAACAATGCGTTAACTTCATTTTCATTCACTTCATATTTGTCGGCGAAAGCAAATGTTGATAATGCGAATAAAGAGAAAAAAAGTAAAACTAATTTCTTCATATTAATAATTCTTAATGTGATTAATAAATATTTTTTACACTGCAAAAATAAACATTTTTCATTTACAAACAAATTTTTTTCATAAAATTATGTGATTTGTATCAACTTTTAATAATTGTTCTTATTTTTGCATAATACTTAATAGTGATACTTATTTTTTCAAAATATAAATCTAAACAAAGAATTTATGAAAACTAACGTAAAATTATTATCAAGCATTACCATTATTGCATTGATTAGTGCTTCTTTTGCTTCATGTAATAAAGAAGAAATAAAAAAGGATAAACCACAAACAAAAGAAGAAAAGGTAGAGGTTATTTTAAAGGATTATGGAAACGATCCTTTAGTATTAAATATTGAGGATTACACCAAAACAAATGAAAACTTCCGTACCGCATTATGGACAGGGAGCAAACTTCAAGTTACTCTTATGAGTATTCCTGTTGGTGGCGACATTGGGTTAGAACAGCATAATGGTATAGATCAATTCCTAAGAATTGAAGAAGGAGAAGGAAAGGTTATGATGGGTGATAGTGAGGATAATCTTGATTTTGTTAAGGATGTATCAGATGATTTTGTTGTTATAGTTCCATCTGGCAAATGGCATAACATAAAAAACACTGGTGATAAGCCATTAAAGATATACTCCATATATTCTCCAGTAGAACATCCTATGGGAACCGTTCATAAAACTAAAGCTGACGATGAAGGGCATCACTAAGACTAATTTTTCTATTCAAAGAAAATCATTAATTTAAAATTACCTATTGATTATGATAGGGTTCGTTTTTAAGGATTGTGAAGGCTCGGTAGAGTTGTTCAACAATAAGAAGCCTTATCATTTGATGAGAAAATGTCATTTTGGATAGTGCTATTTTTTGGTCTGCTTTTTTGTAAACCTCATCGGAAAATCCAAAAGCTCCTCCAACAACAAAACAAAGAGTTTTTATTCCTGCATTCATCTGCCTTTGAAGAAAAACAGAATAGTCCATTGATGAAAATTCCAATCCTTTCTCATCAAAGAGTATAATCTTATCATATTTTGAAATTTGTTTGAGAATAAGCTCTCCTTCTTTTTCTTTAATGATTTGTGGGGAAAGATTTTTGGTTTCTTTTAAGGAAGGGATAACTATTATTTCATAAGGGATATAAAACTTCAAACGTTTCTCAAAAATATCTATCCCTTCTTTAAGGTATTTTTCTTCTGTCTTCCCAACAACAACAAGTTTTATATTCATTTTTTTAATCCTCTAAGTAATGAATATAATTTGGAATAATTCTTTTCTATAACAAAATATGGGGTTTGGGTTGCTCCATAGAAACGGAAGAATTTCTCTATGTTTGGCATCATGCTTCCTGTGAAATCAAATTCTTTCTTTCCAATTGAATGTGCAAGTTTCATTGCCTCCCAATTAAGTAGTGCCATTGCTTTACTATCTCTATATTTTGGGTCAGCTCCTGAGGCAAGTGTATAACATACATCATCATCAAAAACTAAGTACATTACTGCATGGATATTTCCATTCTTATCCTTTGCAACCAATTTTTCACCTCTTTCTCTTTGCTTACATGCTTTTTCTATGCTTTCAAATAATGAATATGGGTATGGAATTTCTTTTTCTTGACGCTTAAAGCTCATTGATAGAACTTCGTAGAATTTCTCGTTGGTTATATTGCTGTCAACTATTATGTTTTCAGAGGCATTTCTAATTGCTCTACGTTTTTTTGAGGCAATATTTTGATATACCTCTTCTATATTAGAAAGATTATTAATTCTATAAGTGTAGTATGTTGTTTGCTTAAATCCATTCCAATAGAAACCAAGCCAATTTGTGATTGAGTGATGAAACTTTTGGGAATAATAGTCAACGTTTAATTTATCAATTTCATTAGCAAAATAGTTCATTACTTCTATTTCGTGAGTGTAGCGAGAGGTTTGATGCATTCCTTTTTCGTAGGAAATCCATAATCCATTAACTGGACTTAAGTGTGGTGGAATAATTGATTTAAAGAAATACTTTCTGTGTATATAATATGGTAAAGCTGCCTCTATCCTATTATTTTCTTCTTTCAGGAGTACATCCCATTCATCATCACATACTGCATCAAGCCACCAATCTTGCATAAATATTGGTATTCTTTGATTTGTTTGACAGAATGTTCTATATTTTTCTTTATTTTTCACTCTTTGTTGTCTTTGCTCTTGTTCTCTTAGGTTTTTCTTCTTCCTTGTCTTTTGGTTGTTTTGTTTTATTAGCAGCTTTTTTAGTCGTTTCTGTTTTTTTCTTTTTTGTTTCAGTTTTTTCTAATAAATCATTTCTTACGATATTTGATTTAATTTGTTCCACCGAAGGGAGAAAAGAAATATTGAGAGCATCATCTAACCTAATTCTAAGGTCGGAAAGAACATTTGCATAATTCATGTATGCATCATAAGGTGAGTCATAATGATTAAAATATTTATGGACATCTCCATCTGAAAACCATTTAGTACACATATAGTAGAAGTGGTCTGAGGTTTGAAGATATCTCCAATCTATCCAGAAATTCAAATCATCAACTTTTCTTATTTTTTCTTCTAATTCATAAATTTGGTCAAAGGCATCATCTTGAAGGTCGTTTCCAAGCCATGCCGTTAGGTCTCTTTCTTCATCTGCCCATGAAATTGGGTATGGAACATTTATTTTATCAACAGGGTTTAGGGTTTCTGCAAGCTCTGATGGTGTATTGAATGTGTATTTAGAATGCGAAAGGACTCTTGAAGGCAGGTGTTTAAGAAATTCAAAAATTCCTGTCTCCTTCCATTGATGTTCCCCAAAAGTTTCATAGTCCATAAATAAGTTAATGCATTGAGGGGTTTCTACATTATTTAACCAATCTACATATTTTTCGGTTGTTAGCGGGTATCCTTGCCATGTGTGTTGGGAAAAACGAAAGGCTATATCATCACTTAGTTGGAAGTTTTTGAGAAGAAGTTTAAAATCTTTTCTATTGGAGTGGGAATATGCATAGTTTGGACTTCTCCATCCTAAAATATGTTTTGCTCCTTCAGTTAGTTGAGCTTTAAATCCCATATCAGCAACCATATTTCCAATTTCATCGGAATAAATCAATTCGGTATTTCGAAACACTTTTGGTTTTACTCCAAACAAAGTTTCAATCTTTCGAGAGTGAATCTTTACTTGATCAATAAATTCTTGTTTTGATTTAAGAGCTGCCAAAGAGTGGGTGTATGTTTCTGCCAGAAACTCAACACAACCTGTTTCTGCAAGTTGTCTAAAAGAATCTATTACTTCGGGTGTGTATTTTTCAAATTGGTCAAGAGCTACTCCTGAAATAGAATAACTAATTTTAAATGCCCCATTATGCTGTTTAATTAGGTCCAACATAAGTTTGTTGGTTGGAAGATAACATTTGTCTGCAACCCTGCGACATATCCAAGCATTTTGAATATCATCAAAGTATGAATGATTACGACCAATGTCAAAGAAACGATAATTTCTCAATCGAAATGGTTGGTGAACCTGAAAATAAAAACAAATAGATTTCATAGCTCTTATCTTAATAGTTTATAATATAAATTTCTTAGTTTTTGGGCTGAATCATCCCAACGTATTGATTCAACTTCTTTTTTCCCATTCTTGATAAACATTTTTGAGAGTGCTGGATAATGGAGTAAGGAATAGATTGCGTTTGCCATGGCATCAATATCCCAAAAATCTACCTTGATGGCATATTTCAGAACTTCGGACACACCGGATTGTTTTGAAATAATAACTGGAACATTTGCATTCATTGCCTCAAGTGGAGAAATTCCAAAGGGCTCACTTACCGAAGGCATAACATAAACATCACTAAGGGCAAACATCTTATTTACATCTTCACCCTTAAGGAAACCTGTGAAATGAAAGTTTTGAGAAATTCTGTTTTTTGCAACAAGAGCAACCATTCTGTTTAGCATATCCCCTGAACCTGCCATAACAAAACGAACATTTTTATCATATTGCAAAACCTTGGTTGCTGCCTCAACAAAATAGTCGGGACCTTTTTGAAAAGTAACCCTTCCTAAAAATGTTACAACCTTTTCTTTAACAGTTTTTTGATTTTGTATTTCTTGAACCGACATAGAATTTGCGCCATTATAGATTGTGGTAACTTTTTCAGGGTCTTGTCCATAACGTGTAATTACTATGTTGCGAGTGAAGTCAGAAACACAAACTATATGGTCTGCATTATCCATTCCGAAGCGTTCAATATCATATACGGCCTTGTTAATATTTTCTCCAGAACGATCAAATTCAGTCGCGTGAACATGAATAACAAGCTTTTTGCCTGATATTTTCTTAGCTACAATACCTGCTTTATAGGTTAGCCAATCGTGAGCATGGATAATTTCATATTCATAGTTTTGAGCAATTTCGGCTGCAACCATTGCATATCTTTCAACTTCTTCCAATAGACTTGGTCCGTATTTACCGGAAAACTCATATTTTCGTTGATGTTCAATTTTTTTTATTCCCTCATATTGTTTAATTCTATTATTTATTACATTATAGAAATCATCAACCCCAACATAGGGTATAATTTGAGAATTTACTTCAATATATGATAAATTCTTCCAATATTCATTGTAAACTTCTTTTGAAAAATCTACAATAATATCAGATGCATTAACTATTCTGGCAGCTTCTGTGCTTTCATCTCCATATGCTTTAGGAACAATAAATATTACTTGGTCTCCCTGAGATACCATAGCTTTTGTTAATCCAAAACAAGCAGTTCCAAGACCTCCTGTTATATGCGGTGGATATTCCCAACCAAACATTAATACCTTCATTTTGCCCCTCCTTCCTTTGATTGTTTAAATTTATCTAACATATATCTTATTCTGAGCAATTCGGCAACAGACCATGCCTGCGAAATTGAGCCACCTGCTTTATGAAGTGAATTTCCATCATATACCTCCGCGATTGTTCCTACCCCATAATTTTTGATGTTTCTATAAAAACCTTCATATAATCTTTCCCCAACTTCTATCGCACATTCCTTATATATCTTAAGGTATCCTTCAATAAAATGTCCTAAAAGCCAAGGCCAAACTGTCCCTTGATGATAAGCTATATCTCTTTCCTGTTGATTCCCAAAATAAATATCTTTGTAGTCTTTGTTGGTTGGGCTAAGTGTTCTAAGTCCAAAAGGTGTAAGAAGCTCCTTTTCAACCCTATCTAAAATCAGTTGACATATTTTTGGAGAAATACAAGTATATTTAAGTGAGGTCGCAAATACCATATTTGGTCTTACAGTAAAGTCTTTATAGTATCCATCAACATAATCTGCCAACCAACCATAGGTCTTATCCCAAAAAGTATCTTTAAATTCTTGAGGTATCTTCTGAGAAAGTTCTTCCCACTGCTGAATAAAGTCTTTATCATTTGACTCTTGAGCCATTTCCAAACAAAACATTATTGCGTTATACCATAAAGCATTTATTTCAACACACATCCCTTTTCTTTGAGTTACAGGTTGATTCTCTATTACAGCATCCATCCATGTTAGTGACTTGTTGTCTTGTGAGGCATATATCAAACCATTGGGCATCATTTTAATATTTTCTGTTTTCCCCTCTCTGTAACTTTGAAGAATGGCTTGCATGACATCTTTATATTCTTTCCAAACTTGCTTTGACTCCCCTGTGTAATCAACATATTGTTGAAGCGCCCAAAAGAACCACATAGGTGCATCAACTGAATTATAGGCTGAATCGTTTCCTGAACCTATATTTGGAAATAGTCCGTCTTTCATATCCTCAATCAAGGTATCAATTGCCAATTTAAAGGTTTTCATATCCTTTAAACCAATGCAAAGTCCCGGGAGGGAGATAAAACTATCTCTTCCCCATCTTCCAAACCATGGAAAACCAGCTAAAACATCAACTTTATTCTCTTTTCTAACAAAAAACATTTTTGCAGCTCTTCTAAGTTCAGATTCAAAGCCAGTAAGAGTTTCTGTGTTCCTTATTTCTTTCGTATAAAGTTCTTTTATTTGGCTTGGATTAATTTGATTCATTGCACAACTTACAAAAAGAATATCACCTTCTTTCAATTCAGTTTCAAAATATCCAACTACAAGCAAATCTTCTCTCGAATCATATCCTCTCTCTGATTCCTTAATATATTCTATGTCGTAATACCAAAGTGGATTATGAACATATTTTATGTTGGAGTCAGAAAATTGAATATGTAGTGGTTGATAGTTTTCATATAGTTGGAAAGAAGCTCCATTTTCAATTTCTTTATAAGAAGTTTCGGCAAGATTATTGGCCTTAGAAAGCTTATGTCTTTGACGAAATGCCAAAAAAGGACTGAATTGCATTTTGAATGGTCTGTCAGATTTATCAACAGTATATTTTATTATTAATCTATCTTCCTTACTACTAAAAATTATTTCTTTTGTCAGAAGAATATTTGCAATTGAATAGGTGTGTTTTCCTGTTTTATTAATTTCGTAGTTTGTGAGGTATTTGTGACCTTTTGGACTATATATTTCGTTTGGATAGCGATGAATTGCCAAATTAAAAGGATAATCTTGCTGAACAATTGTTTCATCTAATGATGATAAAATTACATGATATTCATTATCAATTTGAGGCTGAGGAGCTATAAACAAACCATGGTACTTTCTTGTGTTACAAAAACATAGACTTGTACAAGCAAAGCTTCCCAAAGTACTTGCTCTTAAAATTTCTCTTTCTAAAGAATATCCAAGATTGACAAGCTCATCCTTATTAAAAATAATCTTTCCCATAGTAATTATATAGTGATTAATAAAGTCACAAATATATTACTTCTTTTAATAAAAAGCAAATAATTTTATGTTAAAATTTGGTTAACTTAATATTAAGGAAGCAAAATATTCAAAAATCATTAGAAATGAGCATATAAAAATACATAAATGTTATTTTTAATTTTAATCATCAATGAATGTGAATTTATTTTATGAATTTATTATTGAAAAAAATAATGTATTTGAATTGAAATTCAATAAAATAAATTTAATAGTTAGTCGTTTTAGTTTGGATAATTATATTAAGTTTTCTAAAAGATGTAACTTTGCAAGCTAATTATTGATATTTACCAAACAAAATAAAACAAATGAAAAAAATTGCCACTATTTTTCTTATTCTTTTGAGTTTTTCTTTTAACAGTAGCTTTGCTCAAAAAGATAATATATCAAATCAAAATACAGATAGCGTTGCAGTTGTATATTTTATAAAAGAAATAACACCTGAAAATGTTCTCAAGCTATATAAAGCAATGGGAGTTGAACTTAAGGGTAATATTGGAGTTAAAATTCATTTTGGAGAAGACGGAAACAAAAACTATCTTAATCCTGAACTAACAAGACCTCTTATGGAATACACAAAAGCATCCTGGGTTGAAACCAATGTCTTATATGTTGGAAAAAGAAGATTCACCGACTCCCACATTAAACTTGCAAAAGAGCATGGATTTACCTTTGCTCCAATTGATATTCTTGACAAGGACTCAGAAATTGAGTATTCAACAAATGGAATGGGACTTAAACACTACAAAAAAATTAAATCTGGTTCTGGATTCGAAAACTATGATGGTTATATTATATATTCACATTTCAAAGGTCATGGCTCTGCTGGTTTTGGAGGAGCAATTAAGAATTTAGCTATGGGATTTGCATCCCCTGGCGGGAAAATGGCACAACATGCCTCTGATGTTCCTGTTATCACTGATGCAAGTAAGTGTATTAAATGTTCAAACTGCATAAATAATTGTCCTGCAAATGCAATAAGTTATGTTAATGATGAAATAACAATTGATAAAAACAAATGTATTGGTTGTGCAAAATGTATTGCCGAGTGTCCAAAAAGAATAATCAAGCCTGAAAATACCAAACTTGAATCTAATGTTTTCTTGGAAAGATTAGTAGAATATGCTTATGTTTTTACAAAAAAGAAACCTATGGTTTATATTAATGTTTTAGCTAATATTTCATCTTCTTGTGATTGTTCTGCAAGAGCTCCGCTACCTTTCACTCAAGATATTGGCATGCTTGCTTCAAAAGATATTGTTGCAATAGAAAAAGCCTCTCATGACTTAGTTGCTAAGGGGCATAATTGTGAAGATGCTTTTCTTAAAGAGAGTGGAGTTAGTGGTTTAGGTCAAATTAATTATGCACAAGAATTGAAAATGGGGACTATGAAATATAAATTAGTTGAAATAAAATAAGAATATTAAGAATTCAAAAATGAAAAACTCTATCAAATATTTTCTATACTCTATTGTTGGTGCTTTTTTTGTGGGATTGGCATTTGTGTCCTGCATAACTGAAGATGAATATATTACTGACCAATCAGTTAAGCTTAAGTTTTCTTCCGACACTCTTAGATTTGATACTGTTTTTACCACAATGGGTTCTGTTACCAAGCAAATTAAGATTTATAACAAAGAATCCAAGCCAATTAAGATAGACAAAATTAGTTTAGGGGCAGGAGCAAATTCTTTTTATAGACTTAATGTTGATGGAGATACTAATTTGGTTGTACGAGATATTGAGATTGGTCCTAAAGATAGTATGTTTATATTTGCAAGGGTTACCATTGACCCAACAAATCAAAACAATCCCCTCTTGGTTTCCGATTCAATAATCTTTTCATTTAACAACAAAGAACAGTATGTGCAGCTTGAAGCGTATGGGCAAGATGCCTATTATCATACGCCTAATGAATGGTTAAGGATATACAATGGTGATGGTAGTTATGACTCTATTCATTACTCCCTCGCTCATTTTGGAGCCTTAGAAAGAGGAGTTATTATAAATGGAAATGATATTGAATGGAAAAATGATAAGCCTCACATAATTTTTGGCGTTCTAATTGTCAATTCTTCCTCAACACTTAAAATTGACGAAGGCACAAAAATACATCTTAGTTCAAAATCTGATCTTTGGGTTCTTTCAGATGCCTCATTAAAGGTTAATGGCTCCTATCAAAACAACGTGATTTTTGAGGGGATAAGGAAAGACTCTTATTATTCCACACTTGCCGGGCAATGGGGTGTAATAAGATTTATGGTTGGTAGTAAGAATAACATTTTAAATAATGTGCTGATAAAAAATGGGACAATAGGCATAATGGCCGATAGTTGTGTTACGCCAAATAGCCCAACCGTTGAGATTAATAATTCCATAATAGAGAATATGTCATACTATGGATTATATTCAAGAGGAGCTCATATTAATGCAGCAAATTCAGTTGTTCAAAACACAGGCAAAGAAACAGTTGCCCTAACCATGGGAGGTAAATATGAATTCGTAAACTGTACATTTGCTAATTATTGGTCTTATGATTCAAGGAGAACAACCAAAACATTATTCCTCCAAAACTATTACACAGACAATAATAATAATGTTCAACTAAGGCCAATTGTTGAATGTAATTTCTATAACACTATAATTTATGGTTCTAATGAAGAAGAAATTGGAATTGACAAAGCAGATGGTGCTATTCTTGAACACTATTTTGAAAATTGCATTCTGAGAACCAAAATCATTATTCCTGGTGGTACTTCGGAAAGAGATTCCTATTTCAATACAGATCCACTATTTAATAATTCCCAAGAAAATGATCTAAGGGTAAAGGAAAAATCACCAGCAATTGGAAAAGGTAATGGAAATTGGAATTCAGTGTATCCTTTTGACATTATTGGAAATGCTCGCCCCAATCCACCAACAATTGGTGCTTATGAATACGCATCTATCTCAAGCTCAAAAATAAGAAGATAATTAGGTTTATTTTCCAAAAAGGAAGATTAATTTTTAATTTCTAATGTTAAGTTTCTGTTAAAATGGATATAATATTCTTCTTTTTTCTTACCTTTGCAAGCCCAAAGATTATTACTATGGGGTAATAGGTTGGTATTTAATCAAATATATAGATATTTAATTTAATAATTAAAAAAATGGCAAACGCAAAGAAGTATGTTTATACTTTTGGTGGCAAGACTGCTGAAGGTAAGGCTGAGATGAAAAATTTATTAGGTGGAAAAGGAGCTAATTTGGCAGAAATGTGCCTTTTAGGACTTCCTGTTCCTGCTGGATTAACTATCACAACAGAGTGTTGTACTGATTATTATGAAAATAATTGTAATCTTCCTCAAGGTTTAATGGACGAAGTTTGGGCTGGAATGAAGAAGATAGAAGATGTGATGGGACTGAAGTATGATGATAGTGAAAATTGCTTATTATTGTCTTGTCGCTCTGGAGCAAGAAGCTCTATGCCTGGCATGATGGATACTGTTTTAAATATTGGACTTTCTTCTAAAACAATTCCTGGTTTAATTAAAAAAACTAATAATCCTCGATTTGTATATGATTCATATCGTCGTTTAATTATGATGTATGCTGACGTTGTTATGGAAAAAGCCGAAGGGCTTGAACCAACAAACGGAGTTGGTATTCGTCGTATTTTAGATGAAATGCTTGACAATTACAAACATACAAAAGGATATAAATCAGATACCGAACTAACAACAGAGGATTTAATATCTTTAGCTGAAAGCTTTAAAGAAACAATTAAAAAATCTATTGGTGTTGAATTTCCTGATGATGCAGCAGCTCAATTAGAGGGTGGTATTAAGGCAGTTTTCAAAAGCTGGAACGGCAAAAAAGCTATTTCATACAGAAGAATTGAAAGCATTCCAGATGAGTGGGGAACAGCAGTAAATGTTCAAGCAATGGTATTTGGAAATATGGGTGACAACTCAGCAACAGGAGTTGCTTTCACACGTAATCCAGCAACTGGAGAAGATCAATTCTATGGTGAATGGTTAGTTAATGCTCAAGGAGAAGATGTTGTTGCCGGAATAAGAACTCCAAACCCATTAAATAGTGACACTCGTAATAGTCAAAATGAGCATCTTCCTTCAATGCAAGAAAGTATGCCTCAAACATATTTAGAACTTTGTGAAATCCGCGATATTTTAGAAAAAGCATATAGAGATATGTTAGATGTTGAGTTTACTATTCAAGATGGTAAGCTTTATATGCTTCAATGCCGAGTTGGAAAACGTACAGGTGTTGCAGCAATGACAATGGCTATGGATATGCTTGAAAAAAAACTTATCAGTGAAAAAGAAGCTATCATGAGAGTTAGCACAGACCAACTTGATGAACTTCTTCACCCAATTTTAGATTCAAAAGATGAGGCTAAAAACACTGTTATTGCAAAAGGATTACCTGCAGGTCCTGGTGGAGCTGTTGGTGTTATTGCACTTTCAAGTGAAGAGGCTATGAGATTGGAGAAAGAAGGCATTTCAAATATTTTGGTTCGTGAAGAAACTAACCCAGAAGATGTTGAAGGAATGAGAGCTGCAAAAGGGATTCTAACTGCAAGAGGAGGAATGACTTCACATGCAGCACTTGTTGCAAGAGGATGGGGAAAATGTTGTATTGTTGGTTGTGATGCAATTCATATTAATATGGATGAAAAAACAGTCACAATTGCAGGAAAAACATACAAAGAAGGTGATACTCTAAGTTTAAATGGAACAAAGGGACATGTTTATGAAGGATCAATTGAAATGATTGATGCTACTGAAAATCCTTTATTCCAACACTTCATGAAAGTTGTTGACAAATTCCGTTCTATGGGAATCAGAACAAACGCTGACACCCCAGAAGATGCAGCTCAAGCAATAGCATTTGGAGCAGAAGGAATTGGTTTGTTCCGTATAGAGCATATGTTTTATGGTCTTAACTCAGAAGCACCACTTGCTGTTTTAAGAAAAATGATACTCTCAAAAGACACAGAAGAAAGAAAAAAATACTTAGCAGAGCTTCACCCATACATTAAAGAAGCAGTTAAGGGCACTATGAAAGTTATGAATGGAAAACCAGTTACTTTCCGACTAATAGACCCACCACTTCACGAATTTGTTCCACACACTGCCGACAAACAAAAAGAACTTGCAACAGAACTTGGAATATCCCATGCAAAAATAGTTGAAAGAATTGAAGCCCTAAATGAAGTTAATCCAATGATGGGATTAAGAGGAGTTCGTCTTGGAATTGTTTATCCAGAAATTACAGCAACACAATTTGATGCACTATTTGAAGCAGAAGCAGAACTAAGAAAAGAAGGATTAGATCCAAAATTAGAAATAATGGTTCCATTAACTGTTGCAGTAAGTGAATTGAAACATCAAAAAGACATTTGCGACCAAGTACATGCAGAAGTTGAAAAAAGAATGAATTCTACAATCAACTATTTATATGGAACAATGATTGAAATTCCAAGAGCAACAATAGTTGCTGATGAAATAGCAACAGTTGCAGACTTCTTCTCATTTGGAACAAACGACCTGACACAAATGACATTTGGATTCTCTCGTGATGACGTAAATGCTATTATTAGTGAATACAAAGACAAGAAAATACTTGCAGCCGATCCATTCCAAACACTTGACCAAGAAGGAGTAGGACAATTAGTTGAGATGGGAGTTAAGGGCGGACGTTCAACCAAACCAAACTTAAAAATTGGAGTTTGTGGAGAACATGGTGGAGATCCAGCATCAGTTGAATTCTTCTTTAAAGCAGAAATGAACTACGTTTCATGCTCACCATTCCGAGTTCCAGTAGCACGTTTGGCAGCAGCACAAGCAGCAATAAAGAAATAACAAACAAAAGACAACTAAAAACCAAAAAGAGTAAATCATTCATTTGATTTACTCTTTTTTTTTATGCCCAATTCATTTCCGTAGAACTTGATTCTATTCCCGTAGAACTTGATTCTAATTTTGTAGAACTTGATTCTATTTTGGTTGTG